>NZ_JAGPXZ010001413.1:0-588 GCF_018070305.1 Micromonospora sp. M51
TCCCAGTCCGGGTGTTCGCCGGAGATGCTGCGGAAGTACTCCACCAGCGGATCCAGCGCCTCGGGCAGGTCCAGCACCTCGGCGGTGCCGTCGATCTGCACCCACGGGCCGTTCCAGTCGTCGCTGAGCACGCAGGCCGAGACCCGGGGGTCGCGGCGGATGTTGGTCACCTTGGCCCGCTCGGGGTAGGTGGACACGACCAACCGCCCCTGCCCGTCGACGCCGGCGGAGACCGGGGAGGACTGCGGGCGCCCGTCGGCCCGGGTGGTCATCAGCAGGACGCGGTGCCGCGGCCGGAGGAAGTCGAGCAGGCCGTCCCGGTCGACCCGGGTGTTCGTTGCGATGCTGCGTGCCATTCCCCGTTCCTACCAGGGGCCGGGCGCGGCGACGGCGGCGGGTCAGCGGGGTCGGGCCGGGGAGCGGTGCACCGCCTGGGTGGGCACCCGGGGACGACCGGACGGACGCCAGGCCCGACCGTTGGCGTAGATCACCCGGAAACCGAGGTACGACGCGAGCGGCGCCCAGTGGGCGGAGCCCATTCGCAGCTCGGCGGCGTTGTGGCGCTGGCCGTTGGCGAGCACGTCGAGC
>NZ_JAGPXZ010001414.1:0-586 GCF_018070305.1 Micromonospora sp. M51
ACCTGCGCGACGACCTGCAACCAGGTCGGGAAACCGGCGATCGGGTGGAAGATGCCGGAGATGGTGGCGAGGGCGAAGACCGGCAGCATGATCAGACCGATGCTGCGCGGGCTCTCGATCAGCGAGCCGAAGACCGCGCCGAGGGGCAGCATCGCCAGCAGGCCCAGCGGCAGCAGCCAGAGCAGGGTGAGCCACCGCCCGGCCTCGCCGAGGTGCAGACCGTCGACGAGCAGCGCGCCGGTGCCGAGCACCGCGACCCAGGCGACCAGGACCATGCCGGCGACCAGCAGCACCTTGCCGATCAGGTACGACACCATCCCGTGCGGCAGCGCCTTGAGTCGCAGCAGCGTGCCGTCCTCGCGTTCGACGACGAGTTGCTGCGCCAGGTTGAGCAGGCCGTTGAAGCCGATGCACATGCTGAGCAGGCTGGGCAGGACGAAGGCCGCCACCGACACGTCGGTGCCGGCGAGCATGTTGTCGCGCAGGAAGTAGATCGGTGCCAGCAGGCCGATCAGCCACACCAGGTTGCTGCCGAGGTCCTGGCCGTTGCTGAGCACCAGGCGCAGCTCGGTGCCGCCACGACTCA
>NZ_JAGPXZ010001415.1:0-585 GCF_018070305.1 Micromonospora sp. M51
ATGCAGGGCGACGGCAAGGGCTGGCTGTACGCGCCCAGCGGCGTCCTGGACGGCCCGCTGCCGACGCACTACGAGCCGGTGGAGTCGCCGGTGCGTAACCCGCTCTACGGTCAGCAGGCGAACCCGACCCGCAAGATGTACGCGCATCCGGTGAACTCGGTGAACCCGAGCCCGCCGCAGGAGCACAGTCAGGTGTTCCCGTACGTGTTCACTGTCAGCCGGCTCACCGAGCACCACACCGCCGGTGCGATGAGCCGGACCGTGTCACCGTTGGCCGAGTTGCAACCGGAGATGTTCGTCGAGGTGTCCCCGGAACTGGCCGGCGAGGTCGGGTTGGCGCATCTGGGCTGGGCGCACCTGGTCAGTGGTCGCGCGGTGATCGAGGCGAAGGTGCTGGTGACCGACCGGCTGACTCCGCTGCGGGTGGACGGTCGGGTCATCCACCAGGTGTGGTTGCCGTACCACTTCGGTTTTGAGGGTTTGGTGACCGGCGACTCGGCCAACGACCTGTTCGGGATCAGCCTGGATCCGAATGTGCTGATTCAGGAGAGCAAGGTGGGCACCTGCGACGTGCGGCCGGGCCGG
>NZ_JAGPXZ010001416.1:0-585 GCF_018070305.1 Micromonospora sp. M51
TGCGGTAGACGGCCCGCGAGTTCACCGTCACGGTGCCGGCGGTGGCCGGCGTGCCGTCACCCCAGTCGATGGTGGCCTGGTAGCCGTTGGCGTCACCGCCGGTGACGGTGGCCAGCGGCACCGAGACGGGCACGCCGGCGGTCGCGTGCACACCCTGGGTGGCCGTGACGGTGATGTCGCCGCCCGCGAGGTCGAGGTCACCCCCGGCGAGCAGCTCCACCTCGGCGAGGTTGGTCTGCGCGGCACCGACGGTCTTCGTCACGGCAAGGCGGAACTGCGCGAACCGTCCCGGCTTGTCGATCGAGTACGGGCGGGTCTGGTTGCGCCACGGGAACACCTGGTCCGTGCGGGAGTCCACAGTGGTCCAGGTGAGGCCGTCGTTGGAGCCCTGCAGGCGCCAGTCCGCCGGGTCGCCCGCGCCGGCCCCGGAGGTGACCGTGTAGGACGTCGGCTTCTGCCTGCCACCGCGGAACGCCCAGGTGATCTGGGGGGTCGCCGAGGTGAAGGTCAGCTGCGAGGTGGACGAGTCGTCGAAGAGCTTCGACGCGTCCTGACCGCCGGTGGCGGTCGCGGTGCCGAGACCGG
>NZ_JAGPXZ010001417.1:0-583 GCF_018070305.1 Micromonospora sp. M51
GTCGTAGATGTCCAGCACCAGGTTCTCCGCGACGCTGAACTCCTTGACCAGGCCGTCCACGCTGCGGTCCTCGGGCACGTAGCCGACGCCCGCCCGGAGCACCCGCTTGGGCTTCCAGCCGTTGATCCGGTCGCCGACCAGGCTGACCGTGCCGCCGAGCACCGGGCGTAGGCCCATGATCGCCTCGATCAGCTCGGTCTGACCGTTGCCCTGGACGCCCGCCACGCCGAGCACCTCACCCGCCCGCACGGTCAGGTCGATGCCGTCGACGGCGCGGATCTGCCGGTCGTCGTCGACGACGAGCCCGGACACCTCCAGCACCGGCTCGCCCGGAGTGGCCGGGGTCTTGTCGACGGTGAGCCGGACGTTGCGCCCGACCATCAGCGCGGCCAACTCGTCCCGGCTGGCCTCCGGCGAGGCGGTGCCCACCGTCTTTCCGCGTCGGATCACGGTGATCCGGTCGGCGATGGCCTTGACCTCGCCAAGTTTGTGGGTGATGAAGACGATCGACTTGCCGGCCGCCTTGAGGGACCGCATCACCGTCAGCAGTTCCTCGGTCTCCTGGGGGGTGAGCACCGCGGTC
>NZ_JAGPXZ010001418.1:0-581 GCF_018070305.1 Micromonospora sp. M51
CCGGCGCGGCGTTGCTGCTGTCGTCCACCCAGTTCTTCGCGGGGCGGTGGATGCAACTGGCGGTGCTCGCCCGGTCGACGCTGATCATGCTGCTGCCACTCGCGCTGGCCGGTGGGGCGTGGCTGGGGCGGCGCGACGCGCGCTGCCGCGTCAACGAGTTGTTCGCCAGCACCGTCCGGCCACGGTGGCAGCGGGTCGTGCCGACCGCCAGCGCTCTCGCGGTCACTGTGGTCGCCGCGTACGTCGTGGTCTTCCTGGTGGCCGCCGGGTGGGTGGTGCCGACGGCGGGATATTTCCCGAGCGCGACGATCGTCGTCGCCGCGGTCGGCGTTCCGGCGCTGATCGCCGCCGGTTGGCTGGGCATGGCCGCCGGCCGGGCCGTGCCCCGGGTGATCACCGCGCCGGTCCTCGCGGTGCTCGGGTTCGTCCTGGTGGCGTTGGTGCCGGAGTGGATCACGGCACCCGCGACGGGCGCGGAGATCGGGCAGTTCCGGCAGGAACCGGCGGGGGTGCTGCTCCTACCGACGTTCACCGGCCTGGACGACTTCCAGACGATCGCGACCCGGGTCAGCCTGCTGCAG
>NZ_JAGPXZ010001419.1:0-579 GCF_018070305.1 Micromonospora sp. M51
GCCAGCGGTAGGTGGACCGAGACGCGGAAGCCGCCCTCGGCGGTCTCGCCGGCGGCGAAGGTTCCGCCGAGCAGGGCAACCCGCTCCGACATGCCGCGCAGCCCCTGACCCGTCTCCACCCCGGCGGCGCCGGGAGATCCCCGGCCGTCGTCGACGACCTCCGCCGACAGCCGGGCCGGGGTGGCCCGGATCGTCACCGTGGCGCGGGTGGCGTGGGCGTGGCGCAGCACATTGGTCAGGGCCTCCTGCACGATCCGGTAGACGGTGCTGCCGACCACCGTGGGCAGGGCGTCGACAGGACCGTCGAGACGCAGCTCGACCGCCAGCCCACCACTGCGCACGCCCTCGACGAGCGGGCCCAACTGGGTGAGACCGGGGGCCGGCTCGCGCGGTCCGGGTTCGCGGCGCAGCGTGCCCAGCGTGGCCCGCAGCTCGGCCATGGCGCTGCCACTCACCGCGTGGATCGCGGCCAGAGCGGCCTCGGCCTGTCCGGGCTCGGCATCGGCAAGGGCCTCCCGGGCCACCGCCGACTGCAGGGTGACCACCGACATCGTGTGTCCGAGCGTGTCGTGCACCTCC
>NZ_JAGPXZ010001420.1:0-579 GCF_018070305.1 Micromonospora sp. M51
GGCTCGGGCAACGCGCCCCCCGCGTCGGCTCGGCCGGCCGGTGGTGCGGCGTCCCCGGCGGAGAGTCGCGCCGCCAACGGCGTCGGGCGCAGCATTGACGGTCAGCGCGGCGGGGCCGGCGGCCGGGCGGCTGTGGCCGGCGGCAACGCCCGACCGGGGTCCGGCGGCGGCCGTCCCGGTGTGCTCGGTGGGCACGGTCGGGGGCAGGACGACGACTCCGACGAGCGGCTGACCTGGTTGACCGAGGACGAGATGGTGTGGCAGGGCGACGAGAAGCCCGCTCCCCCGGTGCTCGGCACCGGCAACTGACCACGGTCCGCCACCGGGGGGCCCGCACCACCGGCGACGCCACCCGGACCACGCGCGGTGCCCCCGATCGGACCTGATCCGGTCGGGGGCACCGCCGTTTCCGGCTCCGGTCGGCGGCGTCCACAGTGCCCATGGTGGTGGCTGTCACGCCAGCGTTGCCCGTCGCCGTGCTGCGGTTCGCCAGCGCTGGCGATAGGTTGGTCGGGTGTCGTCCGCAGCTGCTGTCCGCCCGGTTCGGTGGGCTGTGCTGCGGTCACTGCGGGAACTGAC
>NZ_JAGPXZ010001421.1:0-577 GCF_018070305.1 Micromonospora sp. M51
GTCGTCTACGGGCACGCGCTGCGTCTGAAGACCGTCAAGACACTGCTGTTCGGTGACGGCGGCGAATATCAGGAGAGCGCCACCGGCGCGGCTGCCTTCGGCGCGCCACCGGTGCCCGCCGCACAGACCGTCGCGGTGGCCAGGGAGCGCCTGACCGGTGCCGGCTGGCGGGTGTACGACCCTCAGGTGTCCGACCGGGTCGGCTGCGCGGACAAGCTCTGCGCCACCCCGGAGGCGATCAGCGACACCGCGCTGACCGCCCGACGTGGCGACACCATCCTGAATGCCTCGATCTCCTCCCAGACAGCCGTGGACGCCACGTACCTCTCGGTCGAGCTGCACCGGGCGCCGCCGCCCCTGGTGGTCCCCGCCGGAGTGCTCGCCACGGTGCTCGGCGCGGTGGCCGGCTGGATGGTCTTCGGTTGGGTCAGCCGGCGCACCGAGGGGCGTCGACGTCGGGGCGCGGTGAACGGCCTGGTCGGGGTGGCCACGGTGCTGTGGTGGCTGCCGGTGCCGCTGAGCGTCCCCGTCCTGTTGGGGCACCATCGGGACGAGCCACACCCGGCCTGGCATCCGT
>NZ_JAGPXZ010001422.1:0-577 GCF_018070305.1 Micromonospora sp. M51
AGGAGTCAGTGGCCGCGGGCCAGCCACTCCTGCAGGTGCGGCGCCTCCGCGCCGATCGTCGTGTCGTCGCCATGGCCGGTGTGCACGACCGTCTCCGGCGGGAGGGTCAACAGGCGGGTGCGGATCGACCGGACGATGGTGTCGAAGTCGCTGTACGAGCGGCCCGTCGCGCCCGGACCACCGGCGAAGAGCGTGTCGCCCGTGAACACCGCGCCCAGCTCCGGCGCGTGGAAGCTGCACGCGCCCGGGCTGTGCCCGGGGGTGTGCAGCACCCGCAGCGTGGTGCCACCCACCTCGATGCTCTGCCCGTCGTGCAGCTCGCCGTTGGGCGGCAGGTGCGGGTGGACCATGTCCCAGAGGACCCGGTCGGCGGCGTGCAGCAGCACCGGCGCGCCGGTGGCCTCGGCCAGCTCGGGCGCCACCCGGACGTGATCGTCGTGGGCGTGGGTGGCCAGGATCGCCCGGACCTGCCGGTCACCCACCAGGGCGAGGATCGCCGCCACGTCGTGCGGCGCGTCCAGGACGACGCACTCGCGGTCGTCACCGATCACCCACACGTTGTTGTCCACGTCGAAGG
>NZ_JAGPXZ010000148.1:0-10322 GCF_018070305.1 Micromonospora sp. M51
CTACTACCTGCGAATCACCGCCGACGGCGGCCGGATGCTCAAGGGGCAACTCGGCCTCACCGCCGTCCGCCCCACCCCGCCGATCCTCGGCACCCCGCCCCCGACCGGCGGTGACCTCGCGGCCGGCCGGTCCACAGCGGCCAGCAGCCAGGGCAGCGGATTCCCCTCGGGCAACGCGGTGGACTCCAACGTCGGCAGCTACTGGGAGAGCGCCAACGGCGCGTTCCCGCACTGGTGGCAGGTCGACCTCGGCGCCAACCACCAGGTCAACAAGCTCGTCGTGCGGCTGCCCGCCGGCTGGGGCGCGCGTACCCAGACCATCACCGTGCAGGGCAGCGTCGACGGCAGCTCCTTCTCGACCATCGCCGCGGCCTCCGCGTTCACCTTCGATCCGGCCACCGGCAACGCCGTCACCCGCACGCTGCCGCCCCCCACGTCCCGCCACATCCGGCTGAGCATCGCCGGCAACACCGGCTGGCCGGCGGGCCAGCTTTCCCAGGTCGAGGTGTACGCCGCCGGCGGCACCACGGACAACCCGCCGACCGCCCCGAGTGGCCTCACGGTGACCGGCCGGACGGCGAGCAGCGTGTCCCTGGCCTGGACGGCGTCGACCGACGACAACGGCGTGACCGGCTACCAGGTACGCCAGGGCGGCACGGTGGTCAGCACGGTCACGGGCACCACGGCGACCGTGAGCGGACTGGCCGCGTCCACCTCGTACACCTTCACCGTCGTCGCCCGCGACGCCGCCGGCAACACCTCGGCGGCCTCGAACGCGGCCACGGTGACCACCGACGCCCCGACCAACGCCGACCTGGCCCGAGGGCGGTCCACCAGCGAGAGCAGCCACGTCCAGAGCTACGGCTCGGGCAACGTGGTCGACGGCGACGCGAACAGCTACTGGGAGAGCGCCAACAACGCGTTCCCGCAGTGGGTGCAGGTCGACCTGGGCGCGACACGCACGGTCGGGCGGGTGGTGCTCAAGCTGCCGCCGTCGTCAGCCTGGGGGAGTCGGACGCAGACCCTCGCCGTCGCGGGCAGCACCGATGGGAGCGGCTTCGGGACCCTCGTCTCCTCGGCGGGGCGGACTTTCGACCCGTCGACGGGCAACCAGGTGACGCTGACGTTCACCGGCGCGCAGACCCGCTATGTGCGTATCACCGTGACCGGTAACACCGGCTGGCCGGCCGGACAACTGGCGGCACTGGAGGTGTACGCCAGCTGACCGGACGAGGGGCGGCCGCCGTACGCCGACCGGTGGCCGCCCCTCCACCCGTACGCCGACTACCAGATGATGATGCCGCCCTGCACCGCCCTGGCGCGCTGCACGGCATCCCGCACGTTGGCCAGGTAGCGGAGGATGCGTTCCGCGTCGTATCCGGTCGCGGCGGCCAGCAGCTCGACGTTCTCCGCCAGGCGGACGCACTCCTGGTCGAAGGCATCGAGCTGACCGGGGAAGACCTGGAGGTTACCCCGATTCTCGACCGTGACATCGGCGAGTTGTGGCAGGAACGTCGCGCCCAGCTGACGAGTCACCGCGGAACCCCACAGTGAATGACGGAAGGCTTCAGCTCCCACCGCCGTGCTGGTGCCCGGCGGATCCTCCACAACCTGCCGGCCGGCGTAGGAGTCGTCGTCGGGTATCCACACCGCGATATCCAGGCTCAATCGCACACTCCCGCCAAGCTCCGAAGCGCGGCTGGTAGGGGGATCCCTAGCTGCATCGATCCGCCGCCCGGACTGGCCACGATGCTAGGTGGCAGGCCGACCCGGCCCGAATTGTTTGTCGGCTCTGTCGCCCGCTGGTTACGGTGCCTCGCGTGACAATGTCAGATGCGGAATGGTGGTCGCTGCTCCGGGAGCTGGACGAGCCGGTCGCGCCGGTGGAGCACGGCCTCAGCCCGGAGTCGCTCACGCGGGTCATGGTCGAGGGCGTAGTGCCGCAGTCGGTGCTGGCGGTCTCGAACGCTCGGGTGCAGCCAGGCGCAGGTGATGGTCTGGAGATGCCACGGCACTTCGACCGCGCGGCGACCCAGGGTCGGTTCGACCGGCTCGCGGAGCGATTGAGCGAGGCCTACGGTTGCCGATGCGACGTGGGGCTGGCCCAGGACTCCGCATGTTTCGGCAGCATCTGGATTCCCGCCGAGGTCAGTCGCAGCCGCACGAAACGTACCCGAATCCCACTGTCTCTGAGTGTGAGCGTCAGCAATTTTGGTGGCCTTGCCGCGTGCGGATCTTCCGCTCCGTGGGCCCACACATCTCACCTGCACCCGGACGACCGCGCACGGATCGAGGGGGCACTCAGCGGACTCGACTACCTCCTCGTCCCAGAGCACATCCTCGCCGCGCCGTACGACGGGCCCAATGGTTGGGTGTTCGGCCCGACGAATGATGCGACCTGGTCCACTCGATTCTTCGAGCCCCTCTGAACACGTCAGAACCCCACCACTTGTCAAGACGACCGGGTGCCCTCACGGTGCAGTTCAACGCTTCACACAGGCTCGGTAACGGCGAATCGCGGTAGCTCAAGTTCGGTCGGCGGGGCGATTGTGAACGTCCCACCCAACGCCTGCGGCGTCCATCCAGCGCGCAGGCCGTAACGGACCAGAACGCGTACGTCCGCGGCTGTCGGGTAGGGGTACGCCTCCCCGCTGCCGTGCACGTCGGTCTCGACGTATCGACCGTCAGAGGCAACGGTGGGCCGCTCGGTCACATCGGCCTGTAGGGCGCGACCGGCTTTTCCCGCACCCCATACGCGGAGCCTTATGCAGCGGTGAAGACGGCCGTCAGAGCCAGGTGCGGCCCGGATGTCGGCCTTCCAGGTGAACTCCCGGCCGTCGATGTGGAGCCTGCGCAGCCTCGACCTCATCCGCCCATGCTGCCAGCCAGGCGGTCACCACACGCGCCGCCGGCCGTGATGTCGGCGCAGGTGCCCAGCCGAACCGGCCCAAATCGGTTGTTCGCACTGTCGCCCGCTGGCTACGGTGCCTCGCGTGCCTGACGCGGATTGGTGGTGAAGCGAGTGGCGAAGAACAGGCCGCCGTTCAGCATGAAGGCGATGCTCAGGCTGGAACGCGGCACCGCGACCGCCACCGACGCCCTGCGCCGTTACGCTCCGCTCGCCGACGAGCTCGGCGCCGACGGGATCGACGTCGCGTGCTTCGTACCACCGAGCACAACGACACCGACCCGAGCTGGAGCGGACGTGCGTTCGCCACCCTCGGCGACCTGCCTGCCCTGCTGAGCGAGTTGAGCGGCCCGCGTTGCGCTTCGACGTCTGACGGGCGGGGCCGGTGACCACTGGGTGACGACGCAGCTCATCGCCGGCGATCGCTTCTTCGGGACGAAGAGTTAATTGTCGGTCTGCTGTTCCAGATGCCGACGAGCCTCCCGCCACAGGCGCTCGAAATCCTCCGAGGACAGGCTTTCCACAGCAGGCTCCACCACCAGGCTCGGTCCAGGGAACGGGGACTCCGGCACACAGCCGTACCGCTGGTCGTACTCGGCAACCGCCCCCACCACTCCCGAATCGCGCGCGATGAGCACCTCTGCAAGCGATGCCGCCGCGAAGAAGGCCCCGTCCGATGCGCGTTGCTCAACGTGGCGCAGTGCCCACCGATCAGCGTCCAGCTCGTCGTAGCACCAGCGGTCGTCATCTGGGCAGTACCAACGAACGTAGGTGAGCATGTGGCCATTGTCGCGGAGCCTTATGGCGGCGTGGCAGACGTTTCGGGCATGCGCGAGACGGTCGCGTCCTCGTCGACGCGGACAGTGTCGCGCCGGCTGAGGTTCGGTGGCGGCCGTTGGCGCGTACTCTCATCGCCGATGTCGCCCGCGCGCAGCCGGCGCCGGCCGGCGTGGCGCGGCTGGCGACGGTGGTCGGCCTCACCCGCTGACGGACTCGCGCCGGCGCATGTCGTCGGCGGGGTTGATGGTGCGGACCGGGTCCGGGACCGGGCCGCGTCGCCGCCACTCGCGCGGGTAGCCCAGCGAGACCTCCTCGAACCGGACGCCGTCGTAGAACGTGGTGCGGGGGATGTGGAGGTGCCCGTAGACCATCGTGGACGCGCCGAAGCGTAGGTGCCAGTCGCGGGTGCGGACGGTGCCGCACCACTGGGCGAACTCCGGGAACCACAGGACGTCGGTGGGTTCGCGCACCAGCGGGTAGTGGTTGACCAGCACCGTCGGCAGCGCCGGGCCGCGCTCGGCCAGCCGGCGTTCGGTCTCGATGATGCGGGCGTCGCACCACGCCTCCCGGCTCGGGTACGGGTCGGGGTGCAGCAGCGCCTCGTCCGTGCAGACCACCCCGGCCGCGTACGCAAGGTCCAGCGACTCCTGCTTGGTGCGCGCCTGCGGCACCCGGAACGTGTAGTCGTAGAGCACGAAGAGCGGGGCGATGGTGGCGGGGCCGCCCTCGCCGTCCCAGACGGGGTACGGGTCCTCCGGGGTGACGACTCCCAGCCGCCGGCACAGCTCGACCAGCTCGCGGTAGCGGGTCTCGCCGCGCAGGTGCTCCGGGTCGCCGGGCGGCGTCCACAGCTCATGGTTGCCCGGCGCCCAGACCACCCGGGCGAAGCGGCTGCTCAGCAGGCCGAGAGCCCACTCGATGTCGGCGTACCGCTCGGCCACGTCACCGGCGACGAGCAGCCAGTCGCCGGGGTGGTCCGGCCGGAGCTCCTGGACGAACGCGCGATTCTCCGCGTAGCTGATGTGCAGGTCGCTGACGGCTCGCAGCCGGGGCGAAGGGCTCACCGTTCGAGGCTAGGCCGCCGCGGCCGGATCGGGGCACTCCGATCGGGTCGCGTCGCCGGCCGCCCGTTCAGCAGAACCAGCCGTCCTGCACCCAGCCGCGCCGGTTGATGTACCCGTAGGCGAAGCCGTAGACGTAGCCGCCGCTGCGGGGACCTTCGACCAGGAACGTCTGACCCTGGTAGAGGGTGCCCATCCAGGCGCCGTTGGGCTGCGTGCGGACGAACAGGTCGCTCGCGCACACCGTCTCCCGCTGACCGATGGTGCCGTTGGCGGCCTGCGCCGGCGCCGGTGCGGCGAGGGTCGCGGCGACGATCCCGGCCAGCACGCCGGCCGTCACCCGGGCCCTCACCATGAGTCGTACCCGCCGATGCACTCGGAGCGCAGGTAACCCCAGTCGTTCGGGCCGAAGTCGAAGGCGGCCGCCCACCCGTTGTAGACCGGATGCGCGCCCGGGGTGTGGCCGATCTTGTTGCCGTAGACGAGCGTGCGCTTCAGGCCGGTGGGGCCGCCGGCAGAGTCGTAGTTGGCGTAGAAGCTGGCGCTCTGGCAGATGACTATGGCGTGCCGTGGCACCACCGGGTCGGCCTGCGCCGGCGTGCCGCCCAGGGCGGCCGCCGCCGCTCCGACGGCCAGCGCCGCGGGGACTTTTCGAAGCATGCCCACCTCCCGTACGCCGAAACTTTCCTACCGGCGACCCTACCGACGAGGTTGATAAATGTCGATGCCGGGACCGGTCGTCCGGAGGGGGACCGGCGGGCCTGAGGCGACGGCCCTCGGCCGCATATCCGGCGACCCGACGGGAAAGCGCGGGGCGTCCGACAGCCCACACCGGAGCAGGAGAAAAACATGCCTTTCATTACCGTGGGGACGGAAAACTCCGCACCCATCGACCTGTACTACGAGGACCACGGATCCGGTAAGCCCGTGGTGCTCATCCACGGCTTCCCGTTCAACGGGGCAACGTGGGAGAAGGAAACCAGCGTGCTGCAGAACGCCGGATACCGGACGATCACCTACGATCGGCGCGGTAACGGCAACTCGGCGCAGCCGGCCTTCGGGTACGACTACAACACGTTCGCCGCCGACCTGGACGTGCTGATGACCGAGTTGGACCTGAACGAGGTGACCTTGATCGGTCACTCGATGGGCACCGGCGAGGTCGTCCGCTACCTGGCCAACTACGGCTCCCAGCGGGTCAGCCGGGCCGTGCTGCTCAGCCCGCTGCAACCGATGTTGGCCAAGGCCGACGACAACCCCGAGGGCGTCGACCGCAAGCTCTTCAAGGGCTTCCAGGACGCCATCATCAAGGACCGCTTCGCCTATCTGACGTCCTTCTGCGACGCGTTCTTCAACCCGGACCAGAACATGGGCAAGCGGGTCAGCGAGGAGGCGTACCGGGCGCACTGGCAGATCGGCGCGATGGCCTCCGGTAAGGCCACCCACGACAGTGTGGACGCCTGGCAGGAAGATTTCCGCCCCGACCTGCCGAAGATCAACATTCCGGTGTTGATCATTCAGGGTGACCAGGACCGGGTGCTGCCCTACCCGGTGACCGGCCAGCGGCTCGGGCCGATGATGCCGACCGGCCAGCTCATCACGCTCAAGGGCGCACCGCACGGCATCCCGTGGACCCACGCCGACGAGATCAACAAGGCGGTCCTGGACTTCATGAAGCAGCCGGCCAAGGCGCGCGCCTGACCCGTACCGGTAGCCGATCGGACGCCAGCGCCGTGAGGCGCCGCGACACCCGGCCCACGGTTCGCACCGGGGCCGGGTGTCGTCGTCGGTCAGGCCCGGCGGGCCACCACCGCGCCGTTCGCCCCGGGGGCATCGAACGGCACCGTCCGCACGTCGACGAAACCGGCGTCGGTGAGCCAGGCCGCGTACTCGGCACCCGAATAGTTGCGCCCACCCTCGGTCTCGACAAGCATGTTCATCCCCATCAGCGCCGCCTCGGGCGGCCCGGTGCGTTCGTCGTTGAGCAGCAGTTCGCAGACGACGATCGCCCCGCCGGGCGGCAACGCCGCGTGGCACCGGGCCAGCAACGCCCGGTTCGTCGGCTCGTCCCAGTCGTGCAGGATCATGCTGAGCAGGATGACGTCGTGGCCCGTCGGCAGCGCCGGGTCGGCGAGGAAGTCACCCGCCACCGCGTCGATCCGCCCGGTCAGGCCGGCCTCCGCGATCCGCTCCCGGGCCCGCACGCAGACGTGCGGCAGATCCAGGACCGTCGCCCGCAGCTCGGGCAGGCGGCGGCAGAACTCGATCGGGAACGCGCCGGCCCCGCCGCCGACGTCGAGCAGGCGGCGGTGCGCCGAGAAGTCGTACGCGTCGGCCAACGCGCTGGCGGTGAAGCTGGACGTGGAGAACATCGCGTCCCAGAACTGCGCCAGCATCTCCGGGTCGGCGGTGTCGAACATCGACTGTTGGGCCTCTGGGTCCCAGGTCAACGGGCGATCCGTGCGCAGTGCCTCGCCGATGCGGTGCCACGGCAGGTAGGTGCGCAGGTCGGAGTAGCGGATCTGCGCGCCGAAGTAGTACGGGCGACCCTCGACCAGGAACTGCTCGGCCAACTCGGAGTTGCGGTACGCGTCGCCGGCCTTCTCCAACAGCCCGAGTGAGGCACTGGCGGCCAGTAACAGGTCCGCCGGCCGATCGGGCAACCCGAACTCGGCGGCGGCCTCCTCGACGGTCATCGTCCGCCCACCGGCCAACCTGGTGAACAGGCCGAGCTCGACGCCGGCCGCGAGGGTCTTGAACCCCCACACACCGGCCACCAGACGCATGAGGGGAGTGGGAGTGATCATGCCGACATGAGATCACAGATCGGCGCTTTCCACGATGGACGGTCACGCCCGTAGCAACGTCACCAACCCCGCGGCCACCAGCACCCCGGCCCAGAGCCGGTCCACGTTGAACCAGGCCCGACGCAGCACACCCACCCCGAACACCTGGTAGACCAGCACCGCCACGGCCAGGGCGACGCCGAGCATCGCCACGGTGTGCACCCCGGCCGCCGCGAGGCCGGACAGCGCACCGACCGGCGCGGCGGCCAGGTGCCCGGAGTGACCCCCGGGCACCGGCTCGGCCACCAGCACCGGCACCAGCATCAGGCCCGCGCCGTGCGCCGACGACATCAGGAACGACCAACCTGCGAGCTGCCCCGCCGACAACCGCATCCCCGCCCAGCGGAAGTGCCGCTCGGAGAGCAGTCGCCACAGCCCGAACGCGACCAGCAGCACGCCGCCGAGCACCGCGAGGGCGCTGCTCGCCGTCACCGACCGGGTCGCGGCGACCAGCGCGGCGACGATCGCCACCGAGGCGAGATGCCCCGCCGCGATCGGCGGCAGGGCCCGCAGCAACGCCATCCGGCTGCGCTCCTGAAGGCCCCGGGCCACCGCGAACAGCCACCCCATCGCCGGGTTCAGACCATGGAACGCGCCGAGCGCGGCGAGCGTCGCCAGGGCGGTGAGGGTCACGGAAAGCAGTACGAGTCGGAGGAGGCGTCCCCGCCCTGCAACCGGGTCTGGTGCACCCGCAGGCCCCGGAACTCGTCCCCGTGCGGGAAGAACCGCTCATCAGGGGTGAGCCCACCGGCGTCCACGTCGACGTCGAGCTTGGCCAACCAGGCGCCCACCCCGTCGGGGTAGAACTGGTCGTCCCACGCGCCGTAGAGCGAGTTGCTGACGTACACCCGCCGACCGTCCCGGCTGACCTCGACCATCTGCGGGCCACCGGCCAACGGCTCGTCCGGCGCGGACGGGTGCGCGCTGCGGCGGACGATCCCGCCGAGGTGCACCGAGCCCGTCTGTACCGGGTGCAGCGGGTCGCTGACGTCGTACTGGCGCTGCTCGCCGGTGCCCCAGCAGGAGACGAAGAGGAACCGGTCGTCCACCGACAGGTCGATGTCGGTCACCAGCGGCGGCACCGCGCCGAACGGCTTGAGCAGGTCGGGCAGGTCCGCCGGGTCGGCCGGCTCGGCCGGGATGTCGATCACCCTGGTGACCGCCCAGCCGTCCCCGTCGCGGTGCCACAACCAGATCGAGGCGGACAAATCCTCGACGCTGATCACCACACCGACGAACCCGTACGACTTCGTCGGGTCGTGCGCCGGCCGCAGCTCCAGCGGCATCTGATACGCATCGCCCAGGTCGACCCGCTGCACGTGCCGGCGTTTCGCCAGATCCCAGAAGTGGATGGCGTGCCCGTAGCGTCGGCCCAGCAGCAACTCACCGACGATGCCGTCCTCGATCATCGACGGGGTGCCCCACTCGCTGGTGACCAGCACGTCCTGGGTCAGGTGCCACCAAACGTCGTACGCCAGGAACTGCGGACCCCGGTCGGCCTCCCACGCCCCGCGTACCTCGAACGTGGTGTGATCCAGGATGGCGATGCCACCGGGACCCTCCTCGCCGTCCGCGCCACCGAGAGCCGAGAGGTAGATGCCGTCCGGCCCACAGTGCACTGTGTGCGGCCGCGAGTAGCCAGCCCGCTTTGCCAACTCCTCGGCCCCGATCACCTTGACGATCTGCGGCTGGCGTGGATCAGGCTGGGTGTCGAGCACGTGGATGCGCGACGACCGCAGGCCGGGCACGATCAGGTAGCGCCGCTCGACGTGCGGGTGCGGGGCGGTCGGGCAGAGCGCGCTGCTGCACGCGTTCCAGCCGAAGTGGTGCAGCTCGTCACCGACGTACGGCAGGTCGGTCCAGCCAACGACCCGGCCGTATTCGGGGGAGTCGGGGTCGGTGTCCAGCACCACTATGGCGTCCGGACGGCTGGCCGCCCGGTCGAAGGCCGCCACGTAGGCGAGTTTCTCCGTCGGCGCGGTCACCGCCTCGCGCGGCGAGGGGTAGAACGTGGGATCGGGAGTCCAGCGGGTCATCACAGCTCCGCTCATCAGGTGGTGGGGACGCCAAGTCGGTCGAGCAGGTGGCGGCGCAGCGCGCCGAAGGCCGGGTCGTCCGGGGTACGGGTTGCACCGAGGTCGACGGGCAGGTCCGCGGCGATGCGACCCTCGTCGAGGAGCAGGATCCGGTCGGCGAGCAGCAACGCCTCCTCCACGTCGTGAGTGACCAGCAGGGCGGCGAAACCGTGCTCGGCGCGCAGCCGGCGCAGCAGGATCTGCATCCGCAGCCGGGTCAGCGCGTCCAGCGCGCCGAACGGCTCGTCGAGCAGCAGCAGGTCCGGTTCGCGGACCAGGGCCCGCGCCACGGCCACCCGCTGCGCCTGCCCGCCGGACAACTCGGCCGGCCAGGCGCGGTGCCGCTCGGCGAGACCGACCTCGGCCAGCGCCCGCCGGACACGCCCTGGAGCGTCCACACCGGACAGCCCGAGCCGCACGTTGTCCGCCACCCGTTTCCACGGCAGCAACCGGTGTTCCTGGAAGACCACGGCGGCGGTGCCGTGCACGACGATCGTCCCGCTGGCGTCGCCGTCCAACCCGGCGAGAATCCGCAGGAGTGTGCTCTTGCCGGAACCGCTGCCGCCGAGCAGGGCCACCACCTCACCGCGGGCGATGCTCAGGTCGACCCCGGTCAGCACGACGGTCGGGCCGAACGCCCGGCGCACCGCGT
>NZ_JAGPXZ010001423.1:0-576 GCF_018070305.1 Micromonospora sp. M51
ACCTGGACCTGCTCTGCTGATCGGCCGGCGCGAGCGGACGGGTGGGCCCGCATGTCGGTGCTGATCGAGCTGGGCGACGACCGGGGCGCGCCGCTGGACGAGCGCCGGCCGCCGCCGCAGGTGTCGCGCCGGTGGCGGGTGGCGGCGCTGGTGGCGATCTGTGCCCTGCTGGGCGGTGCCGCCCCGGTCGGGCGCCTGTCGCCGCAGGTCGGGCCGGTGGTGCCCGCCGGGGCGACAGAGCTGGGCGCGGGACCGCTGCTGCTGGTCGGCGGCCCCGACCAGAGCCCGCCGCCGCTGAGCGCCTACGACTCGGCCGCGCCGGGCGGCCCGCCGCGGTGGCGGGTCACCGTGCCACCCGCCGCCGGGTGGTCCGCCGAGGTCGTCGGTGACCTGCTGCTGCTGGTGGAACGGGATCAGACGCGCGGGGCGCGGGTGACCACCGCGCGGTCGATGCGTACCGGACAGCCTGTGTGGCGGCGACCCGAGCGGGTGTACGCGGCCGGGGACGCGGCGGTCGCGGTGAGCGAGGTACGCAGCGCCTCCGATCCGGGGCGGCGGGTCGAGGGCACGGTGCAC
>NZ_JAGPXZ010001424.1:0-576 GCF_018070305.1 Micromonospora sp. M51
GGCCGGGTCGTACGCGCCAGCCCGGTCGGTGTCGTCGGCCCGGTCGGTGTCGTCGGCCCGGTCGGTGTCGTCGGTCCGGTCGGGGACGGTGCTTTGGTCGTCGAAGGTGCCCCGGTCGTCGAGGGCGTCCTCAGGGACGTCGGAGCGGCCGGACCGGTCGCCGGCCGGGGGTACCGGCACGGGCGCGGACCGCACGGCCTCCGGGTGGTCGTTGCTCACCTGCTGCTCTTCCTGGCGCATCGGTGGCCTCCTCAGCGGCTCGTGGTGTCGTGGTCCGGGTGGTGGCGCTGCTCGGGCGTCTGCTGGCCGACCGGCTCCTCGCCCAGCAGGTCGGCGAAGAGTGCGCGGTAGTGCACAACCGCCTGCCGCAGCTCCTCGGTGTTGGCCTCGCCCCGGGAGTTGCGCAGGTGGATCTCGTGCGCGTCCCGGTAGTTGGTGAGGGTGCGGGCGTGCTCGACGGAGAGGTGGGCGATCTGGTCGGAGAAGTCACCGGTCGGGTAGCCCTGCTCCTCGATGAGCCGGGTGACCAGTTCGTCCGCGTCGCCCACGGTCTCGCCGGGGGAGTCGATGAAGCGG
>NZ_JAGPXZ010001425.1:0-573 GCF_018070305.1 Micromonospora sp. M51
CACCGTCTGGCGGGTGGGAGTGCTCGGCACCGGTGCCGACGCCGGCATCATCTGCCTCGAACGGCGCACGAACCGGCCCCGCTGGCTGCCCGCCACCGAGGTCGGCTGGACGCCACTGGACGCCGAGCACCTGCACCACTACCTGGGCCGACCGAACAGCCGGCAGCGACTGCGCGAGCTGTCCTGTCGGCTGCTGCCGGACGGCACCGTCTCGCTGGTCCGCACGGCGGCGAATCTGCAGCGCTTCGAACAGCTGAGGCTGGGCGACCCGCTCCGGGTGGAGGTGATCGGCGAGGAGGCGACCGAACGTCTGGCGGACGGACGGCACCGGTACATCGTCCGCGCGTACATGTCCGACATCCTGCTCGACATGCGGCTGGAAGGGTCGGCTCCTCCGCTGACCGCCGAGCCCCGCCTGTGCGAGGTCGACAGGCGTCTTCTGGACCGTGGTTCCCCACGAATCAGCGTCTGCGACCCCGACCAGCGTCACCTCGCTCTCGACCTGCCGGCGTGGCTGATCCCGCAGGCGCCGGACCGGTCATCCGCGGTGGATCCGTCGGCACGGGGCGAGTA
>NZ_JAGPXZ010001426.1:0-572 GCF_018070305.1 Micromonospora sp. M51
GCGTGCCGTTGTCGGTCAGGTCGTTGACCGCCACGACCTCGATGTCGGCGTCGGACGCCAGCACTGCCCGGAAGAAGTTACGGCCGATTCGGCCAAAGCCGTTGATGCCAACCCGGATGGTCACAGGTCCCATCTCCTCGCGTTCTGGTCCGCCGGCTTCAGACAACGGGCCGGCGGGAATGGTGTGCGCCGACCGTTGGAGCCGGCCGTCGACGGTTCATCTCGGCCACCCCGCCGCGCGGTCTGAGGACCTGACCGCCCGAGGCGGTGGGCACGACGAGAAAGGCCGGTGTCGGCCCCCTTGCCGTACTCAGCGACCCTATCCGAGCGTGCGAGACCACGCTGCGCCGGGTCGTGCTCCCGGACGCACCGTGCGGCCCCACCGTCCTATCAGACCACGAGCATGTCGGGCGTGACGGCTGCTTCCGTATCCGGGATGCCGAGGTCCCGGGCCCGCTTGTCGGCCAGCGCCAGGAGCCGGCGGATCCGCCCGGCGATGGCGTCCTTGGTCAGCGGGGGGTCGGCCAGCGCCCCCAGCTCCTCCAGCGACGCCTGCCGGTGCTCCAGGCGCA
>NZ_JAGPXZ010001427.1:0-569 GCF_018070305.1 Micromonospora sp. M51
GATGACGACAGCCGGGTTACCCGGCGCCGGGTGGGTGACGCCGAGGCGCGGCGCGCCAACCGCGGCTGGTGGGACACCGACGCCGACGACTACCAGGCCGAACACGGCGCGTTCCTCGGCGACGTGGACTTCGTCTGGTGTCCCGAGGGCCTGCGCGAGGCCGACGCGCGGCTGCTCGGCGACGTGTCGGGGCGACGGGTGCTGGAGGTGGGCGCCGGCGCCGCGGCCGCCGCCCGCTGGCTCGCCACCCAGGGCGCCCGGCCGGTTGCCTTCGACCTGTCCGCCGGCATGTTGCGGCACGCCGCCACGGCCGCCGACCGCACCGGGGTACGCGTACCGCTGGTGCAGGCCGACGCGCTCGCCCTGCCGTTCGCCGACCAGTCGTTCGACGTCGCCTGCACCGCGTTCGGCGCGATCCCGTTCGTGGACGACTCGGCGGCACTGCTCGCCGAGGTGCACCGGGTGCTGCGCCCGGGCGGCCGGTGGGTGTTCTCGGTGACCCACCCGATGCGGTGGATCTTCCTCGACGACCCCGGCGAGGGCGGGCTGACGGCGGTGCACTCGTACTT
>NZ_JAGPXZ010001428.1:0-566 GCF_018070305.1 Micromonospora sp. M51
GTCCAACGCCTGCTCCCGCTGACCGTGCGCGAGCAGCGCCGCAGCGTACTGGGCCATCGTCTGGCGGCGGGAGAAGAGCAGCGAGGGTGCGTTGGCGGCGGCAGTTGCCACCGGAGCGAGCAGTCCCACAGCGGTCGCCGAGTCGCCGGCGGCGAGCCGGGCCGTCGCCAGCAGCACCCGGGGCGCCACCTGCGCCGGGGCCTGCGGGTTGTGCGGCTCCACGGCGGTCAGCACCGCCCGGGCCACCTGCTCGGCCGTCTCGCAGTCGCCCATGTCCAACGCGACGAAGCCCCGCAGCGTCCCGGCCATCCCGGTGAGCAGCGGGTGCGAGGTGCGCTCCGCGTACGCCAGGGCGTCGGTGAGCAGGTCGGCCGCGTGCTCCGGCTCGCCCAGCCCGCGCGCCACCACCGCCCGCACCACCAGTGCGAAACCTCGGCCCCAGTCGTCGGAGGCGGCAGCGAACTCCCGGTACGCCCGCCGGGCCTCCCGGTCCGCCTCGGCCAGATCGCCCAGCTCGGCGGTGGCGAACGCCGCCACCGCGCGCAACGTCCCCACCGCCCACGCCT
>NZ_JAGPXZ010000149.1:0-10297 GCF_018070305.1 Micromonospora sp. M51
CGAGCTGGGCGCCGAGCGCATCGGGCACGGCATCTCCGCCGCCCAGGACCCACAGCTGCTGGCGTACCTGGCCGAACGGCAGATCGGCATGGAGGTCTGCCCGACGTCCAACGTCCGTACCCGGGCGGTGGCCACCCTCGACGAGCACCCGCTGCCCCAACTGGTCGAGGCCGGGCTGCTGGTCACCATCAACTCCGACGACCCGCCGATGTTCGGCACCACCCTCAACGACGAGTACGCGGTGGCGGCCCGGCTGCTCGGGATCGGCGCCGAGGGCCTGGCCGGGCTGGCCCGCAACGCGGTCACCGCGTCCTTCCTCGACCCCGCCGGTAAGCAGCGGATCCTCGCCGAGATCGACGCGTACCTCGTCACCGCCGGCTGACCCGGTCGCCACTCGGTGGCCGGCCGGGCCGGCCACCGAGGGGCCCCCGCCGGGCCCGCGGCTCCACCGGCAGTGGGTGCGTGCTGCGCTCGGCCGGTGGAACTGGTGGGTTCGTGCTGTGATCCTGTCAGCCCGCGACCGACGTGAGGCCGTCGTTAACCGCGATCTAAGGAAGACTTGCACCGGCGCACAGCCCGGGTGCCGCCCGGGTCAGTCGTCGGTGGGGCGCTGGCGGGGCCACCGGCGTCCGCTGGCCTTCGTGTCCCGCGCGTCGCGGGCCATCCGGCCGACCAGACCGAAGCGGCTGACCTGCCGGGGTGTCGCCTCCGGGTCGCCGAGCAGCATAACGACGCTGGCCCCGCCCAGCCGGGCGCGGTCGATGCTCACCGAGCCGTTGGCCTGCAACGCCACCCGCTTGGCGATGTCCAGGCCGAGCCCGGTCGAGCCCTGGTCACTGGCGCCCCGGCGCAGTGCCCGGTCCGGGTTGGCGATGCCGGGGCCGGCGTCGTCGATCCGGATCGCCACGTAACCGTCGCGCCGGGACACCGCCACCTCGAACGCGGTGCCCTGCGGCGTGTAACGGAAGACGTTGCCGATCACCGCGTCCAGCGCCGCGGCCAGCTCGGCGCGCGGCACCGGCGCCGGGATGCGCAGCTGCGCGCCGGTGACCCGGTGTGGCCGGTTCTGGTCACCGGCCAACGCCGCCCAGAACACCATCCGGTCCCGGACCACCTCGCTGACGTCGCACATCGCCGGCCCGGCCTCGTGCGCCACCGCCTTGCGGGTCGTCTTGATCAATACGTCGATCTCACCCTCCAGGGTGACGATCGCCTGCCGGATCCGCCGGATCCCGCGCAGCCGGTCCAACTCGGCCTGGCTGAACGAACCCACGCTGGTGTCGTCGGACTCCAACGCCTCCGCGTCCAACCGCAGCACCGTCAACGGGGTACGCAGCCGGTGCGACAGGTCGGCCACCAGCTCCCGCTCGTCGGTGCGGGCGGCGTCCAGCCGGTCCGCCATCCGGTTGAAGGCGTACCCGGCCTCGGCCAGCTCGCGCGGACCGGTCGGCTCGACGCGGACGCCGAGGTCGCCGTCGCCGATGGAGAGTGCCGCCTTGACCAGGCCGCGGGTCGAGTCCACCGCGCGGGCGGCGACCCGGTCGACCACCAGCACCGCCGCGCCGACCATCGCCGCACCGACGGCGAACAGCAGCAGCCAGGTGCCACCGGCGCCCTCGCCCAGCGCGGACTCCGGAAGGAACACCTCGACCACTGCCGTCCGGTCACCGAGGACCACCGGGTCGAGCCGGGCCACCCCGCCGTCGACGTCGACGACCACCGACTGGCGCTCGGAGCGGGCCCGCTCCAGGTCACCGCCGCTGGCCCGGCCGGCGGACTCGTCCAGCCCCAGCCCGTGCACCACGGGTCGGGTGGGTGCGCCCTCGGCGCTGGCCACGACGGCACGCTCGACGACCACCGGGTCGGTGCTCACCGCCAGCGCGCCGGTCACCAGCGCGCTGCGCCGGGCCGCGTCGGCGATCGCCTCGTCCCGACTCTGCTCCCGCAGACTGAGCCCGAGCGGGATCAGGAACGCGAGCGCCACCAGGCTGCACATGCCGGCGGTGAGCACCGCCAGCGCCGTCCTCAGTCCGGTGCCACCAGCCGGAATCCGACCCCCCGCACGGTGCGCAGGTAGCGCGGCTTCGCCGCGGACTCGCCCATCTTTCTGCGGAGCCAGTACAGGTGAACGTCGATGGTCTGATCCTCGCCGACCGATGGCTGCCGCCATACCTCCTCCAAGAGTTCCCGGCGGGACACTACCCGCCCAGGTCGTGCGGCGAGATACGCCAACAGGTCGAATTCCTTACGGGTCAGCGCCAGCGGCTCCCCGTCGAGCTGGGCGCTGCGCTCGCCCACGTCCACCCGCAGCCCGCCGACGCTGTGCACCGCCGGCTGCACGGACCGACTGGCCCGGCCGGCCCGGCGCAGCACCGTGGTGATCCGCGCGTCCAGGTGCGCCCCGGTGAACGGCTTGACCATGTAGTCGTCGGCGCCGGCGCGCAGCAGCTTCACCACCGACTGCTCGTCGTCACGGGCGGTGGCGATGATGATCGGAATGTCGGTGATGCCGCGCAGCATCCGCAGCGCGTCCGAGCCGTCCAGGTCGGGCAGGCCGAGGTCGAGCACCACCAGGTCGGGTGTCTCCGCGGCGACCCGACGCAGCGCGTCCAACGCCGTACCCACGGCGTGCACGGCATGCCCCCGGTCGGTGAGGGACCGCAGCATCGCGCCGCGTACGACGTGATCGTCTTCGACCAGGAGCACGGAGGCCACGACAAGACCGTACTTGGCCTGGCAAGTTGATCGCGTTGCGACGTGCCTGGCGACCGGGCAAGCTGGTACGACGATGTCGTTCACCCTGTTCGCCGATGCCCGCCTGGCCCTCGCCCGGGACAGCCTCGCCGGTCTCTCCACCGGCGACGCCCTCGGCGCGCAGTACTTCCTGCCGGGGTCGGCGCCGGTGGATGTCGCCGCCGAGGCCCTGCCGCCGGCGCCCTGGGAATGGACCGACGACACCGAGATGGCCTGCTCGGTCCTCGCCCAGTTGGCCGACTCCGGCGGCATCGACCGGGACCGGCTGGCGCTCTCCTTCGCCGAACGGTGCACCCCGCGCCGAGGCTACGGTGCTGGCGCGATGCTGATCCTGGAGCTGATCCGCACCGGCACCCCGTGGCCGCTCGCCGCCGCCTCGGCCTTCGACGGGCAGGGCTCCTGCGGCAACGGTGCGGCGATGCGGGTCGGCCCGCTCGGCGCGTACTTCGCCGATTCGACCGCCCGCGCCGCGGCGCAGGCCCGCGCCGGTGCGGAGGTGACGCACGCCCACCCGGAGGGGATCGCCGGCGCGGTCGCCGTCGCCGTGGCCGCCGCGCTGGCCGCCCGGGCCCGCCTCGACGGGCACCGGCCGGCCCCGGAGCGGCTGCTCGCCGGGATCGGTGCCGTGCTCGACCCGGGCACCGCCGTGCATCGGGGCGTACACCGGGCGGCCGAGCTGCTCGGCCGGCCGCTGTCCCGGGTGGTGGCGGCGCTCGGCAACGGCTCCCGGGTGACCGCCCAGGACACCGTCGGGTTCACCCTCTGGGTGGCCGCCACCCACCTCGACGACTATCCGGCGGCCATCGAGACGTGCATCCGGGCCGGTGGGGACATGGACACCACGGCCGCCATCGCGGGGTCGGTGGTGGCGGCGTACACCGGCGTCGGCACCCCGGGCGGGGTGCCGGAGTCGTGGCTGGCCGCCCGCGAGCCATTACCCACCTGGCTCCCCTGACCCGAGGCCGCCTTGCCCGCGCGGGCCGCCCTGCAGCTGCTCTGACGACGCGGGCTGCCCTGCGCACCGGGGCTGCCTTGCCCGCGCGGGCCGCTCTGACGACGTGGGCTGCCTGCCCACCGGGGCTGCCCTGACGAGGCGGTGCCCCCTGCTCACCGGGGCTGCGTGCCCGCGCGGGCTGCCCTGCGCAAGATCAACTCGGCTTCCTGTATATCGGGGTGTCCGCGTGGCCCGGTTGCCGCGGTTTTCGGAAAGCCGAGTGGATCACCGCCAAATCGGGCTGTCCGGGCGGTCGGGACGCCGCGGTTTCCGGGAACCCGAGTGGATCACCGCGATGCCGCGGAGACGGCGGGCTGCGGGTCGGCGGGCTGGGGGTCGGCGGGCTGCGGGTTGGTCCGCGTCGGGTCGGCGGGCTCTGCGGGCTCGGCTGCGTTACCGATTGTCTCGGCGGGCGTCGTGGCGTCGCTCGCGCTGCCACGTGTCGCGGTGGGTTCGGCGCTGCCACGTGTCGCGGTGGGTTCTGCGCTGCCATGTGTCGCGGTGGGTTCGGCGCTGCCGCGCGTCGCGGTGGGTTCTGCGCTGCCACGTGTCGCGGTGGGTTCTGCGCTGCCACGTGTCGCGGTGGGCTCCGCGCGGCCGGTTATCTCGGCCAGGGTCGCGGCCTCGTCGCGCTTCGTGCCCTGGTCCGGGTCGCCGGTCACCTCGGCGAGCGCGGTGGCCTCGTCCGGGCCGCGTCGGCGCCACCGGCTGACCAGCCAGCCGATCGCCGCGCCGCCGCCCAAGCCGGCCAGCAGGCCGGCGGCCAGCATCCCGTCGGCGTTGCCGGACTCCTCGCCGGCACCACCCGCGCGGGTGGCCGGGCCGCCGTCGACGCCGCCGCCCGGGTTGCCGTCGGCACCGTTGCCCCCAGCGGCTGGCGCGCCGGCCGGCGGCGCGCCGAGAACGCCACCGTGAGCGGCCGGTCCGGCGGCGCCCGGGGCCGCCGGGAGCAGGGTGAGCGCCGGGGCCCGCTGCGCGCCTGCGGCGTCCGCCCAACGGACCACGGTCCCGTCGGCGTACGTCTGGACGACCTCGAAGGTGAGCCGCTCGGCCTGCGGCATCGGCCCCATGGAGAGCGCCAACCGGGCCGGGCCGGCGTCGCCCGCACCGACCCGGACCCAGGTCACCGCCGTCGTCACAGTGCTCACCCCGGAGGAGTGGATACCGGCCAGCGGCTTGTCCAGGGTGCGGGAGCTGATCCGGGGCGCCCAGCCGTCCACCGACATGGGGTAGACCTCGGCGACCGGCGCGTCGGCCGGCAGTCGGACCTCGATCTGCTTGGTGGTGGTGCCGGCCCGCTCCGCCGGGACGGTGAACTCCAGCCGTACCGCGTCGCCCTGCCGGGCCTCGGTCGGGGTGATCGTCACGTCCGCCGCGTACGCCGTGCCAGGCCAGAGCAGCAGCCCGGCGGCGGTCACCGCGGTCGCCGCCACGATCCGCCGCCGACGGCCGTCGCCGTGCGTGCTCCCCATCTCGTGCCCCCATCCGTGTCGACGCGGCCGGCACCGGTTCCGGCCACACCTTCTAGTTCGGCTGCGAGGCGCGAAAGGTTCAACGGCGGCGGTAAGGAAGGTGCCGTTCCCGGTCGGGGACACGGCGACCGATAGCATCGGCAGGAGCCGAGGATCGGCACCGTTTCGTACCGCTTGGAGGAGTCACCGTGTCCGCACCCCGTACCCCCGCCGTGGCCGACCCCGTCGTCGTCGCCGCCGGGACCACGGCGGCCGACGCGGTGGCCGCGGCCGGACTGCCCGCGAACGGCCCCAAGGCGATCGTCGTGGTCCGCGACCCGCAGGGCCAGTTGCGCGACCTGGACTGGTCGCCGGCCGAGGAGACCGTCGTCGAGCCGGTCAGCCTGGACTCGCCGGACGGGCTCAACGTGCTGCGCCACTCCACCGCGCACGTGCTCGCCCAGGCCGTGCAGGACGTCTTCCCCGAGGCGAAGCTGGGCATCGGCCCGCCCATCGAGAACGGCTTCTACTACGACTTCGACGTCGACAAGCCGTTCCAGCCCGATGACCTCAGCAAGCTCGAGAAGCGCATGCAGGAGATCATCAAGTCCGGGCAGCGGTTCCGTCGCCGCCGCTTCGGCAGCCTGGACGAGGCCCGCTCCGAGTTGGCCGACGAGCCGTTCAAGCTGGAGTTGATCGAGGTCAAGGGCGAGGGCCTCGACACCGACGAGGTGATGGAGGTGGGCGGCGGCGAGCTGACCATCTACGACAACCTCGACGCCAAGGAGGACAAGGTCTGCTGGTCGGACCTGTGTCGTGGCCCGCACCTGCCGACCACCCGGCTGATCGGCGCGTTCAAGCTGATGCGCTCCGCCGCCGCGTACTGGCGGGGGTCGGAGAAAAACCCCCAACTGCAGCGGGTGTACGGCACCGCGTGGCCGACCCGCGACGAGCTCAAGGCGTACCTGAAGCTGTTGGAGGAGGCCGCCCGGCGCGACCACCGCAAGCTCGGCGCGGACCTCGACCTGTTCAGCTTCCCCGACGAGATCGGTTCCGGCCTGGCGGTTTTCCACCCCAAGGGCGGCATCATCCGCCGGGAGATGGAGAACTACTCCCGGCAGCGGCACGAGGCCGCCGGGTACGAGTTCGTCAACACCCCGCACATCACCAAGGCGCAGCTGTTCCAGACCTCCGGTCACCTGCCGTACTACGCGGACACCATGTTCCCGCCCATGCAGCTCGAGGGCGCGGACTACTACCTCAAGGCGATGAACTGCCCGATGCACAACCTGATCTTCAGGTCGCGCGGGCGGTCGTACCGTGAGCTGCCGCTGCGGATGTTCGAGTTCGGCACCGTCTACCGGTACGAGAAGTCCGGCGTGGTGCACGGCCTGACCCGGGTCCGGGGCCTGACCCAGGACGACTCGCACATCTACTGCACCCGCGAGCAGATGGCCGGTGAGCTGTCCACTCTGCTCAGCTTCGTGTTGGACCTGCTGCGGGACTACGGGCTGGACGACTTCTACCTGGAGTTGTCGACCCGCGACGACTCGCCCAAGTTCATCGGCGCCGACGAGGACTGGGCGGAGGCCACCGAGGCGCTGCGGACGGCCGCCGAGACCTCCGGCCTGGACCTGGTGCCGGACCCGGGTGGCGCGGCGTTCTACGGCCCGAAGATCTCCGTGCAGGCGCGCGACGCGATCGGCCGGACCTGGCAGATGTCCACCATCCAGGTCGACTTCAACCAGCCGGAGCGGTTCGGGCTGGAGTACCAGGCCGCCGACGGCAGCCGGCAGCGGCCCGTGATGATCCACCGGGCGCTGTTCGGGTCGATCGAGCGGTTCTTCGGGGTGCTCACCGAGCACTACGCGGGTGCCTTCCCGGCCTGGCTGGCGCCGGTGCAGGTGGTCGGCATCCCGATCCGCGAGGACCACACGGACTACCTGCACGGCTTCGTCGCCGCGCTGCGCGCGGAGGGCATCCGGGCCCAGGTTGACGCGGGTGACGACCGGATGCAGAAGAAGATCCGGACGGCCCAGCAGCAGAAGGTCCCGTTCATGGTGATCGCTGGCGACGACGACGTGGCCGCCGGCACGGTCTCCTTCCGCTACCGCGACGGCTCGCAGCGCAACGGGGTGCCGATCGCCGAGGCGGTGACCCACGTGCTGGACGTGGTCAGCTCGCGGACCAACATCGGCCCCTCCGCCGCCGCGGAGTAGCGCAACCGCCGCGCGGCCGGTGTGCCGCCGGTGTGCGCCGCGCCTGCCCGCTCGCCGCGCTCGTGGTGCCCGCTCGCGGGTGCTGGCTCGTCGCATGATCGTGCTCGATCCAGGAAGTAGTGGCCACACCGGTGCGGGAGGCAACTACTTCACTGTTCGAGCGCGATCATGGGATGGCGGCCGGGGCCGGCGAGCATGGGCCCGGAGGTCGGGGGCCGCCGATCATGGGTCGAGGGCCGGGGGCCGCCGTGCGAGGCCGGGGGCGGTTTCGGGTGTCAGATACCGCAGTTCGGCGCCGACCAGCCGCCGACCGCCGCCACGTGGGTGTGGTCGTTGTGGTCCGGGTAGCCGGGGCCGAGGATCTGCCCGAAGCCGTGGTAGCGGGCCTGCTGGGCCAGTCGGCAGAACGACGGGGACCCGACCAGGTCCACCCCGTCGCCGTACAGGTGTCGGCTGTTCGACGCGCCACCGACCGCGCTGTTGCAGGCGTAGCTGCGGAAGCTGCTGCTGATCGCGATGGACACGTCGCCGAGGGCGTGCCGCATGGCCTGGAGTTTCCACATCGACACGAGCGCGTTGAACCGGGCGGTGCTCGCCGACACCGCGCCGCCGGACCAGTCGCTGTTGCACTTGTTCAGCTCGGCGTAGCTGAAGTTGGCCGGGGTGCAGTCGTCGTCCTGGAGGGCGTAGAGCCGGTTGAAGGTCTGTGGGCCGGCGATCCCGTCCGCGGGCAGCCCGTACGCCTGCTGGAAGCGGATCACCGCCGATCGGGTGGCTGGGCCGTACGCGCCGACCAGGGTGAGCACCGCGCCGTAGCCGGGGTAGCCGGCGACCCGGATCTGGAGTTGCCGGACGTCCTCGCCGGACGCACCCTGGGCCAGGGTGCGGCCCCAGGTGTAGCAGCCGTCCGCCTGGGCCGCGCCGGCGGTGAGGGTGACGCCGACCACTGTGGTGGTGGCGGTCAGCGCAAGTGCCGCGAGGAACCTGCCGAGCCGTCGGAACATGAAGCCCTCCATCAATGCATGGAAGTATCTGAATGCATGGAAGTTTCATGCCTTGCCGTTGATCCGTCAAGAACTTGCAATGCCCGGTTTCCCGACGGCGGTGTCGCGGCGTGTCCACCGGGCTCCGTAGGATCGGCTCGTGACAGGGGCGGAACGGCACACGGACACCGACGGCATGGCGGACGGCCTGGAACGGCTCTGGACGCCGCACCGGATGACCTACATCTCCGGCGAGGACCGCCCGGCCGAGGGCTACGAGAAGCCCACCGGCTGTCCGTTCTGCCGAGGGCCGCAACTCCCCCCGGAGCAGAGCCTGGTGGTGGCCCGTGGCGAGCACGTGTTCGTGGTGCTCAACCTCTACCCGTACAACCCGGGCCACCTGCTGGTCTGCCCCTACCGGCACGTCGCCGACTACACCGACCTGGACGTGCCGGAGACCGCCGAGCTGGCCTCGTACACCCAGACCGCCATGCGGGTGATCCGCAAGGTCAGCAACGCCCACGGCTTCAACCTGGGTATGAACCAGGGCGGGGTGGCCGGCGCCGGCATCGCCGCGCACCTGCACCAGCACGTGGTGCCGCGCTGGGGTGGCGACGCGAACTTCATGCCGGTGATCGGCCGCACCAAGGTGCTGCCGCAGCTGCTCGGCGACACCCGCCACCTGCTCGCCCGCGCCTGGCCGTCCTGACCGTCGCCGGCCGCGTCGGGTTGGCTCGGTGGCGTCCGTGGCGGGTTGGCTCGGTGGCGTCCGCGTCGGCCCAACTGGTCGGCGCGCAGCAGCGAGGTCAGCTCCGGCCAGCCCGTCGCGTGCGGGCGATCATGCCGCACGGTGACCGTCTCCCTGCGCCCGCGTGTCCGCCCGCCGGATCTGCTACGCCCCGACCCGGCGAAGGTGGCACGATCGGCCGATGGCAGTCACGACACGGATGTTGGGGCGCAGCGGCATCGAGGTCAGCGCCCTCGGCATGGGGTGCTGGGCGATCGGCGGACCCTGGGCGGAGGGCAGTCAGCCGTTGGGCTGGGGCGCGGTCGACGACGACGAGTCGGTGCGGGCCGTTCGTCGGGCACTCGACCTCGGCGTCACCCTGTTCGACACCGCCGACGCGTACGGGGCCGGGCACGGCGAACGGGTGCTCGGCCGGGCACTCGCCGGCCGCCGCGACGAGGCCGTGATCGCCACCAAGTGGGGTTACACGTTCGACGAGGCGAGTCGGCAGGCCACCGGTGAGGACGCGTCGCCCGCGTACCTGCGCGGCGCGGTGACCGCCTCGCTGCGCCGGTTGGGCACCGACCGGATCGACCTGTATCAGCTGCACCTGGCCGACCTGTCGGTGCCGAGGGCGCAGGCGCTGATCGGGACCTGCGAGGACCTGGTGGCCGAGGGCCTGATCCGGGCGTACGGGTGGAGCACCGACCGCCCCGACCGGGCCGCCGCGTTCGGGCAGGCCGCCGCCGGTGCCACCGCTGTGCAGCACGCCCTGTCGGTGCTGCGTGACGCCCCCGAGTTGCTGGCCGTGTGCGACAAGTACGACCTGGCCAGCATCAACCAGGGGCCGCTCGGGATGGGGCTGCTCACCGGCAAGTACACGGCTTCGTCGACGCTGCCCCGCGACGACGTGCGAGGGTTGGCGCCGGGCTGGTTGGGGTGGTTCCGGGGTGGCCGGCCGGCGCCCGAGTGGCTGCGCCGGGTCGGCGCGGTCCGCGCCGCGCTCACCGCTGACGGGCGCACCCTCGCCCAGGGTGCGCTGGGGTGGATCTGGGCGCGCAGCGGTCGCACCATCCCGATCCCGGGCTGCCGTACTGTCGCCCAGGTCGAGGAGAACGCCGCCGCCCTGCACCGGGGCCCGCTGCCGGGCGACCAGTTCGCCGAGGTGG
>NZ_JAGPXZ010001429.1:0-564 GCF_018070305.1 Micromonospora sp. M51
GCGGCGGCGCCCGGTCACGAGCGCCACCGTGAGTGGCTGCGCGCCAACGACTCGTTCCGGCGCGACGTGCTCGACCTGCTCGGCCGCTCCGGTCCGCTGCTGTCCCGCGACATCCCGGACACGAGCGTCGTGCCGTGGCCGTCGTCAGGCTGGACCAACAACCGCAACGTCACCCAGATGCTGGAGTTCCTGGTCCTGCGCGGCGAGGTCGCGATCGCCGGCCGCCGGGGCCGACAGCGGCTCTGGGACGTGGCGGAGCGGGTCTACCCGGCCGGCGTGCCCGTCGTCGAGCTGGAGCAGGCACGCCGGCTCCGCAACGAGCGACGGCTGCGGGCGCTGGGCATCGCCCGGGAGAAGGCGGTGGTGGTGCCCGGCGAGCCGGCCGAGGTCGGTGACGCGGGCGAGCCAGCGGTGATCGAGGGAGTCGCGGGCCAGTGGCGGGTCGACCCGGCCGCGCTCGGGCAGCCCTTCACCGGTCGTACGGCGTTGTTGTCGCCGTTCGACAGGCTGGTGCACGACCGGGTCCGCCTCGCGGACCTCTTCGCGTACGACTACGTGCTGGAG
>NZ_JAGPXZ010001430.1:0-564 GCF_018070305.1 Micromonospora sp. M51
CGTCTACCGGGAGGCCCGGTACGCCACCCACCCGGTCGACGAACGCACCCGGGACCAGGCCCGCGCCGCACTTCGCCGGCTGCGCGGAGAACTCACCGCGGTGGTGACCCCATGAGCAGCACCAGCATCGACGATCTGCTCGCCTTCGAGGAGGAGGCGGCGCCGACCGGTCCGGGGGCGCGCGACTCCCGCTGGCGTCCGATGCTGCGTTCCCTCGCCTGGGCCGCCGCGCTGGTCGCGGTCCTGCTCGTCGGCCTCCGCGCCGTGGGCCTTCAGGTCTCGCTGCCGGTACTGATCGCCGGGGTGCTCGCCGTGTTGGCGGTGCGCCGGGTCACCGCACTGCTCGCGCCGCCGCCCCCGCCGCCGGGCGGTGCTCGGGTCGGCGCCGGCGAGGAGGACGGCAGCTACAACTGGGGTGCCCGGGACGCGCTGCGCAGCGCGATCAACAGGTGGGAGTGGCCGCTGGACTGGTCCTCGACCCGACCCGAACGGTTCACCGGGACGGTCCTGCCCCGGATCGGTGAACTGGCCGACGAGCGGATGCGGCTGAAACACGGCGTGACC
>NZ_JAGPXZ010001431.1:0-563 GCF_018070305.1 Micromonospora sp. M51
GTTCGCAGTTGTCCAGCACGAGCAGCAGCTGCCGGTGCCGCAGGGCGGTGACCACCCGGTCGGCGGGGGACAGGCTCGTGCCGGCGGTCTCATAGCCGCCCAGCGCGCCGAGCACCTGTTCGGCGACCCGGGCGTCACCGGCCGGCAGCGGCGCCAACTCGACCAGCTGGACGCCGTCCGGAAAGGACTGCGCGCGGGCCGTCTCGGTGGCCAGGCGGGTCTTGCCGACGCCACCCGGGCCGACCAGCGTGACCAGCCGCTGCCGGGACAGCAGCGCCCGCAGCTCGGCCAACGCCTCGGCCCGACCGACCAACTCGTCGAGCTGGGCCGGCAGGCTGTTCCGGATGATCGCCGCCTTCGGCGGGGCGCTGAGGCCGGCGTCCTGTTCGAGGATTCTGCGGTGCAGGGCGACCAGCTCCGGGCCGGGGTCGAGGCCCAACTCCTCCGCGAGGCGTTCGCGCAGGTCGGCGTAGCTGTCCAACGCCTCGGACTGGCGGCCCGCCGCGTACAGCGCGCGCAGCTGCACCGCCCGCAGCCCCTCGCGCAGCGGATGGCGGGCGACC
>NZ_JAGPXZ010001432.1:0-562 GCF_018070305.1 Micromonospora sp. M51
GTACACGATCCGTCGGGTATCGAGTCCGCTGTCCATTTCCACCACCGAGAGTTCGCGTGTGTTCACAGATCGTATCGACGTCTTCGGTTGAACGACGTGAATGAAACCTGGTCACGGGCTCACGGCCGCGAGGTGACATCCCCGACGACCCGGGTAAGCGGGGGGCCGAGCTGGAAAGGGGTCGAGCATGCAGCTGTCCTTCCTGCGCCCGCTCTACGACCGTCCCGGGCCGTGGTGCTCGGTGTATCTGGACGCCTCCGCGGACACGGAGGACGCCCACCCCGCCCTGGATCTGCGCTGGCGTGCCCTGGAACGCCGCCTGGCCGAACAGGGGGCGGACGAGGCGAGCATCGCCGCGCTGGACCGGGTGGTCCGAGGTCACGACCCGATGGTCGGGGACTACGGCCTGGCGGTCTTCGCCAGTCACGGCCGGGTGGTGCTCTCCGAGTACCTGTCCGCGCCACCACTGCGCGACCTGGCCCACGTCGGCCCGCTGCCGCACGTGATGCCGCTGCTCGCCCAGCGCGGCGAGCAGGTGGCCTGGGTGCGGGTGGTCGCCGAC
>NZ_JAGPXZ010001433.1:0-561 GCF_018070305.1 Micromonospora sp. M51
TGGCCACCAGGATCACCGGCTTGGCGCTGCGCCGCAGCATCTTCACCGCGGCCTCGTCCACGTCGGTGGAGCCCACCATCGCGTCGACCACGAAGAGCACCACGTCGGCGGTGACGACAGCCGTCTCGGCCTGCGCCGCGATGGCCGCCGCCCGATCCTTGGCGTCCGGCTCCCAACCGCCGGTGTCCACCACCGTGAACGCCCGGCCGTTCCACTGCGCGTCGTACGGGACCCGGTCGCGGGTCACGCCGGGAACGTCCTCGACGACCGCCTGCCGGCGGCCGATGATCCGGTTGACCAGCGTCGACTTACCCACGTTGGGGCGGCCGACCACGGCCACCACCGGCTGCGGGCCGCTCGGCTCCTCGACGGCGACGTCGGGCTCACGCAGCTCCACCCAGGAACCCTCGCTCATGCCACTCCTCCGCTTCGCTCCGGAGCGTCATGAGACACGACCGCGCTACTCATGCCACGCCCCGCTCGGTGAGCAGGTCGCGCATCCGCGCCACGACCTCGTCGATGCCCAGCTCGGTGGTGTCCAGCACCACCGCGTCGGGCGCC
>NZ_JAGPXZ010001434.1:0-561 GCF_018070305.1 Micromonospora sp. M51
CGGGTCCGGACGGCGGCCGCGCTGTCCGCCCTACAGAGCGCGGCGGTGGCCGACGATGCCCGCGTGGCCCTGGTCGAGCTGGCCGGGCAGGCGATCGACCGACGCGCCTGACCGGCGACTTTCGATCAAATCGACGAAAGTTGATGCTGAACCGCCGGAAGATATAGACACATCGACACATGGGACTTAGTGTCGTGACCAACACGACAATGTTTCGTCGAGGTGAACCGGCGGCGCGGTAACCCATCGACCCCCACCACCGCTACGGCATCCGGCGCGACGGCGCGCGCCCGGCCTGGCAGTCACTCGTCAGGAAGGGGCAGCACAGATGTCCAAGAAGGATGTTCCCAGACAACGGTCCCGACGATGGTTCTCCGCCGGATCGGCACTGCTGCTCGCGGTCGCCGCCGGCACTGTCACACTCGCCGCCAGCTCGGCCCCCGCGCAGGCGCACACCATCGTCGCCAGCGACTTCCAGCAGGTCGAGTTGGCCCGCGGCGTGACCGACATGGGTGAGCCGATGTCCCTGGCGGTGCTGCCGGACCGCTCGGTCCTGCACAC
>NZ_JAGPXZ010001435.1:0-560 GCF_018070305.1 Micromonospora sp. M51
CAGTCGGTCTCCGACTTCGCCAACGGCAAGGCCGCCATGCTGCTCTGGCAGTCCGCCGGGTCGAACCTGAAGACGCAGAACATGCCCGCCGACGCGTACGGGGTGGCCCCGGTGCCGTTCCTGGCCAACCCTCCGGCCGGCGGCAAGAAGGTCAACAGCATGGTCGCCGGGATCAACATGGCGGTCTTCAAGCACACCAAGAACAAGGACGGCGCGCTGAGCTTCGTGAAGTTCATGACCAGCGACGAGGAGCAGACGATCCTCAACAAGACGTACGGCTCGCTGCCGGCGGTGAAGACCGCCGCCTCCGACCCGGCGTTCAGCGCCACCGAGCAGAAGACCATCCAGGAGACGCTGGTCACCACCGCGGCCCCGCTGCCGCAGGTGCCCGACGAGAGCACCTTCGAGACCCTGGTCGGCACCGCGATGAAGGAGCTGTTCGCCGACGCGGCCAGCGGCAAGCCGGTCACCGAGGAGTCGGTGAAGGCGAAGCTGACCGACGCGCAGCAGAAGATGCGCTGACCCAGGCGGCACCGGTGGCCGTGGTCGGGCGCTGAGCC
>NZ_JAGPXZ010001436.1:0-559 GCF_018070305.1 Micromonospora sp. M51
CAACGGCCGGCGCCGGTAGCGGCGTAACAGTTCGGCGGAGCGTGGCTCGCTCAGCTCCAGTTCGACGAGCGGCACCACCCGGTAACTCCGCCCGCCGTGGCATACCTCGATGGTCTCGGGCAGTTCGTCGCACATCGTGGCCCTGACCTCCCCGTAGCGGGTCGACCACAGGTGTTCGCCTGGCTCCTCGGGCTCCAACCACACTCCGCCGAACTCACCCCAGCGGGCGTTCCACCGCTGTCCGTAGTTCGCCTCCAGCCATCGGGTGAACGCTTTGGCGTCCTGCCAGCGCAGGGCGATCTCCAGCGCGTCGACCGGCACCGGCGCGCCCTGCAACAGCGCCGCGGTGCTCCCGGTGATCACCTGCGGAAAGTCGGTGAGTCGATCCAGTAGCCGATCCAGCCCCAACCCGTCGATCCGCTCGGCGATCGGCCGGGCGGCCAGGTCGTCGATCTGGGCGTCGAGGTGCGCGTCCAACGGCTCGAACCCGACCACCAACTGCACATCCATCGCGGCAAGCAACCGCTCCAGCACCGCGATGCTGGGCGCTCGCTCGCCG
>NZ_JAGPXZ010000015.1:0-23524 GCF_018070305.1 Micromonospora sp. M51
GAGCAGCGTCATCTTCAACTGGGTGCGCTCCTGGTAACGCAGCGGATCGAAGCGGACCACCAGACCGGCGTCGCGGCGGTACGAGATGTCCACCGTCCCCTCCGTCGCCGCGTCGCGGAACACCAACCCGTCCATCTCCACGACCACCGGCGACGAGTTGGGCTGCAACTCCAACCGGATCTTCTCGTCCGGGGAGAGCACCACCGCCCGGGAGATGCCGGCCATCGGCGCCGCCGGCGTGATCACCACCGAGTCCGCCGCCGGGGAGATCAGTGGACCACCGGCGGCGTAGCTGTACGCCGTCGAGCCGATCGGAGTGCTGACCACCACGGCGTCGCTGCGGTAGTAGCCGTACTGCTGGCCGTCGATGGCGAGCGTGACGCTGACGAAGCCGGCCCCCGGCTGGCGAACCAACGCGATGTCGTTGAACGCCACGATGTCGTCACCGCAGACGTCGCAGGCGAGGCAGGCGTGCGACTCGATGGTGAAATCCTTCGACAGCAGCCGGCTCAGCGCTTCGGGCAACTCCGGCGGTTCGACTTCGACGAGAAACCCCAGACGACCCAGGTGTACGCCGAGCACCGGCTTGGGGTCGCCGATGGCGGAGCGCAGCGCACCCAGCATGGTGCCGTCACCGCCGATGCTGATCAACGCGTCGGCGCGGGCCGCGACCTCACCCGCCGGCACCGGCTCGACGGCGGACGGGACACGGTGCTGGTCCTCCTCGCGCACCATCAGCGTCTTGTGGTGACGCGTCGCCCACCGCTCGATGATCCCGACCACCTCGGTGACATCCCGGGTGGGGTGCAGCACAAGTCCCAGCCCCGACACCCGTACAGCTCATCACATCGCTGGCGGGCGCACCCGGCGTACGCCGAAGGTGTGCCGGCGGCCCGCGGACCGCCGGCACACCTCGCCACCGTCAGGGGCGGGGCTGACCGGTGAGGTGGGTCAACGAGCGGGCGACCAGGTCATCGCGGGCCGCCGGAGGCAGACCCTCCAACCCGAAGCCCAGATACACCGTGTCCCCGGTGACCACCACCGAACCCTCCTCGAACGCCTGCTGGCTGCGCGACCAGTCGTTGGCGTTGCCCGCGGAGCCGGGCGGCGGACCGGCCACCGTCCAGCCCCCCAGGTCGGCCGACTCGAACGAGGTCTCCGCCACTGTCGACCCGTCGACAAGCACCCGGGCGTCGTCCAGGAAGACACCCAGCCCCTGGGTGCCCCAGTCCGAGGCGTACGTGATCGACACCTCGACCTGCTTGCCGGCGTAGCCCGACAGGTCGACCACGAACTCCTTCCAGCCACCCGACGACCCGGTCGCCGCGTTCCAGCTGCCGGTGCTCCCGGTGGGGGAGCAGTCCGCGCCCTGGTAGTGCGCGAGGAACGGGTGCAACTGCTCCACCCACCCTTCGGTGCAGCTGTCGCCGGTGACAGTGCCGGTCTTGCCGTTGACGTCCGGCAGGGTCGTCCAGTCGTCGCTGCCCACCTCGTGCGCCTCGACGAACATGAAGTCCCAGTCCTGCTCGATCTCGTAGGAGGTGAAGAAGCGCAACTCCGCGCTGCCCGCCCCGGTGAGGTCCACCGTGCGGGTGAGCCGCTTGTACGACTCGTCGGTCTGCCCGCTGTACAGGTACCACTCACCGGTACGCGGATCGAACGGCGCACCGCCCGGTCGGGTCCAGCCCACCGGCGCGGAACTGGCGAACTGCGGGAACTCGTCCGGCGGCAGGAAGCTCGACGTGGTCAGGAACGACGCGGTGTGCGCCTGGTTCTCCGCCGAGCCCGAAGCGTTCAGCTGCCCGGTGAAGCCGGTGAACGCCGCGTCGGTCCCGGCGACCGGGAACGGTTCCCCCGCCGGGCTGGTTCCGCCGTCGCTGACGTAGGTGTGCGCGCCCAGCCAGTACTGCTGGAAGTCGTTCAACAGGGGCAGACAGCTGGCGGCCCCGGCGTCGGTGCACTCCGGTGGCGCGTCCGGGTGATAGACGTACGACCCGTTGGCGCCCTGCGCGAACAACGCGTACTGGCCACTGACCAGCAGTTTGCCGCCCTCGTTCAGGTAGTCCCGAACGGCCAGCTCGGTGTCCAGGGCCGCCCTGGCCGTCGTGCCGGCCACCTGACCGGGGGAGCGCAGGATCACGTCGTCGCCGGTCTCCCAGACCACCGCCCGGTAGTGCGACAGCACGCCCAGCGGATGCGGCGCCTTGCGGCCCATGACGTCGAAGTCGTACACGTCGCTGCTGCGCCCGGCGGCGCTCAGCGACGCCGCGACCTCGTCGGCGTACTTCGCGGTGCTGCCGGTCTGCGCCGGGCTGAGGCCGGTGACGTCCTCCATCGCGAGAACCAGCACGTCACCGCCGATGTCGTCGTGCACCCGATAGGTGAAGTGGTCGCTGGCCACCACCCCGGCACGCGGTTTGTTCCCGGTGAACCAGACCTCTACCCGGTCGCCCGGCTTAGCGCCGCTGACCGTGCCGCGTAGCTCGGCGTAGTAGTCGTCGTGCGTGTCGCCGTACCGTTCGCCGCCGCGCCACTCGCGGACCGCGACAGTCTTCGGCCGTCCACCGTTGACCATGTAGTGCATCCGCACGTTCTTCAGCGCCCGACGGGTGATCGAGGCGACCTGCTGGGTGCGCCCGTACGAGGTGTCGAAGGCGTCCACCACGAAGTCCGGGGTGCTGCGACCAACCACCGACACCGGCTCGTCCGGGTCCGCCGCGGACCGGGCCACGGCCAGCGCGAACGGCAGGTTCTTGCCCACCTCGCCGGCGATCAGCGCCTCGTCGTCCGGGAAGATGAAACCGCTGACGCAGTCCTCCGGGCGCCACTGGTCGTCCGGGTCGACGGCCGAGGCGGCCTCGCAGGTCGACATCTCCGGGGTGAAGCCCAGCGTGCCGTACTTGACGGTGGCGTGGCTGTCGGTGTCCCCGTTGGTGGTGTACAGCTCCGCGGAGATGTCCGGGTCGTAGCCGGGCACCGCCGGGTGCGCGTCGTCCCCGGCCATCGCCTTGTAGATCTCGTCGTCCGGGGTGGGGGTGCTCACCTGCCAGCCGACGCCGTAGAGCAGCAGCTCGGCCGCCGAGTGGTAGTTGACGAAGAACTCGAACCCCACCCGCTTGAAGAGCCGGTCCAGGGCCACCGTCTCCGGCTCCGAGTTGGGGCCCGGACCCCGGTAGGTCTCACTGTTCGGCTCCGGCGACGAACCCTCGTTGTCGTACCCCCACTTGTAGCTGAAGTTGCGGTTCAGGTCGACGCCGTCGCCGGAGCCGATCTGCCCGTCACCGTTGTTGTCCCGCAGGTTCTTGCGCCACAACCGGTTGCCGGGGGTGAAGGTGAAGTCGTAGCCGTCCGGGTTGGCGACCGGCAGGAACCACAGCTCGGTCGTGTTCAGGAGCTTGGTGATCTCCGGGTCGGTGCCGTAGCTGTCCAGCACGTGGTGCATGAGCCGGCGGGTCATCTCCGGCGTGATCCACTCACGGGCGTGCTGCGCGCCGGCATAGAGCACCGCCGGCCGCTTGCCGTCCGCGACGGTCCGCGCGTTCTTGGTGACCTTCACCGCGACGATCGGCTGCCCCTGCTGGCTGCGACCGATCGTCTGCACCTTGGTCAGCTTCGGATATCGGGCCGCGGTGGCGTTCAGCTCGTCGCGCAGGCCGCCCGGCTCACCGTAGGGACGGAAACTCGTCCAGCCGGCCGCGCCCTGCTCCCGCAGCGCCTGCGACGCGTCCTTGCCGCGAACCTTCTTCACCGACAGCGGTACGCCCTGGTCGGTCAACCGCTTCGCCTGCCGTCGGCTGAGCACCGTCTCGACAGTCGTCCGGCCGGACGAGTCCGTCTTCGCGTCGTGGCCGAGGTCGACCCCCGCCGCGCGCAGCTGCTCCCGCTGTTTCGCGTCGACGGTGCCGACGTACACCTCCAGGCCGTCGCGGGCGCCCGGGTCGGACGGTGGCCGCGCGCTGGCCGGTGGGGTGAGTGCCAGTGCGCCGAGCAGGGTGACCACGCTGGCGATCGCCAGTCGTCTCGGTCTCATCGCGCCTCCTTGGGTGAAGGACCTGTAGGCGCGAGCCTTCGGTGCGGCGTGATCGATGTCAATGGTTCGATGGGAGGAACGTCGCTGAACGTGTCGACGTAACTTCCTGCCGTGACGACCGGTTGTGTGGGGTGGCCGCCTGAAAAAGTCGGCGCTGACGTCCGGTCCCGTGCAATGTCCCGAAGCAAGAGATGGGCATTCTTACATAAAGCCGACTATCCACACGTACGCTCGCTCCTGTCCGCAGCAGTGGTGACGAAGCCAGATGGGGGAACAGGTGTCGATGCGTCAGATCCGTGGTCCGGTCCGGCAGGGCGTCATCGTCGCGGGGCGGTGCCGAGCCTGATGCGCGTGTCGTCGCAGCACCCGGGGCGGATGGTCACGGCGATTGCCCGCCTCCTCGACCTGATCTGGGTCAACGGCTCGCGGGCTCGCAGGGCCGTGCGGGGCGTGGCCAGCGCTCGCCGGTTTGCCGCCCATGGAGACAACTTCACCTTCGACCCGGACGGCGTCTACACCTACGAGACGATCGAGGTCGGCCGCAATGTCGATCTCGGTCACCGTCCGGTCATCATGGCTGCTCGATCCCGGATCCGCATCGGTGACAACGTCATGTTCGGGCCCGAGGTGACCATCCGGGGTGGCAACCACCGGATCGACCGCCTCGGCGTGCCGATGATCTCCGTCGAGAAGTGTCCCACCGACGGGGCTCTCGATCGGGGAGTGACGATCGGCGACGACGTGTGGGTGGGCACCCGTGCCGTCATCCTGCACGGAGTGACGATCGGTCGCGGTGCGGTGATCGGGGCGGGCGCCGTGGTGACCCGTCCGGTGCCGCCCTACGCGATCGCCGCCGGCAACCCCGCCCGAGTGATCCGGTTGCGCTGGCCGGTGGAGGCGATCGTCTCGCACGAAGAGCAGCTCTACCCGCCGGAACGCCGACTGACGCCAGCGGAGCTGGCGGTGCTGTCGGATCTTCCAGGGTCCGCCGCGCGGCCCGACTCGTCCGTCGCCATCGTCCCCTGACGGCGCGGCGCATCATCGTGCCGTAGTCGCACGATGACGAAGCGTGACAGTCGTTGGAGAAACTCGTTGGACCGGTTGACCAGTAAACGGGGCGTGGAGGCGGGACGCATGCGACTACTCATCACCGGCGGTGCGGGATTCATCGGCTCCAATCTCGCCCGCGCCGCGGTCCTGCGGCGCAGCGTCACCGACATCCGGATTCTCGATGACCTGGCGACCGGGCGGATGAGCAACCTCGACGGCCTCGACGTGGACACGATTCCCGGTTCGATGCTCGACGACGAGGCGCTGGACCGGGCGATGGCCGGCCGCGACGCGGTGGTGCACCTGGCGGCGCTGCCGAGCGTGCCGCGCTCGTTGCGTGATCCGATCGCCTCACACCACGCCAACGCCACCGGCACGCTGCGGGTTCTGGAGGCAGCGCGCCGGCACGACGTGGGCCATGTCGTCGTCGCCTCGTCCTCGTCGGTGTACGGCGCGAACCCGGTGCTGCCGAAGACCGAGCTCGCCTGGACCCGCCCGCTCAGTCCGTACGCGGTGAGCAAGCTGGCCACCGAGGCCTACGCACTGGCGTACCAGACGTCCTTCGGTCTCCCCACCCTCGCGTTCCGGTTCTTCAACGTCTACGGTCCGGCCCAGCGGCACGATCACGGGTACGCGGCTGTCATCCCCCGCTTCATCTACGCGGCACTGCGCGGTGAGCCGACCGAACTCCACGGAGATGGTCGGCAGTCACGCGACTTCACCTATGTCGAGACGGTCTGCGCGGTGCTGCTGGCCGCTGTCGAGCGGACGGTCACCCATCCTCAGCCGGTCAATCTCGCCTTCGGCGTTCGCGCGGAGCTGCGCACTGTGGTGTCCGAGTTGGAGCAGATCATCGGCCGCCCGATCATTCGGCGGCACGTGGCGCCCCGCCCCGGGGACGTCCGGCACTCCGAGGCCGACAACAGGGTGCTCCGTTCACTCTTTCCTGACGTGGTGCCAACTCCCCGGCTCGACGGTCTGCGGGCCACCGTCGAGTGGTTCGAGGCGCACGTGTTGAAGCAGCCCGCCTGATGGCCGACCGCCCCTCACGCGCTGGGGCGGCCCCGCCCGTGCTGGTCGACGCGGTTGACGAGGCGTCCGCTGCCACCACGCCGGCGGTACGGGCCACGACGGTGCAGGCGGAGCCACGCCAGGACGACGTGTCGGCGGCACGGCGGTCGCGTGGCCGTGCGCTGGTCACCGGCATCGCCTCGTCGCTCGCCGGCAAGGCCGTCGGCCTGGTCGCGCCGCTGCTGATCACCCCGATCGCGTTCAGCTATCTCGGCGCCGAGCGGTACGGCATGTGGATGGCGATCACGTCGCTGACCGCGATGGCGTTGTTCGCCGACTTCGGCCTGGGAAACGGTCTGCTCACCCGGCTCTCGCGGCTGTACGCCACAGGTGATCGCCGCGTGGCGGCCCGGGAGATCGCGAGCGCCTACGCCCTGCTCGCCTGCCTTGCGGTGGCGCTCCTGCTGGTGTTGGTGCTCAGCATTCAGCTGGTTGCCTGGCCGGCGTTTCTGAACGTCGTGGACCCGGTGGTGGCCCGGGACGCCCGAGCGGTCGTCTTGCTCTGCTTCGGTGCCTTCCTCATCAACATCCCGCTGGCCCTCATCCAGCGGGTGCAGTACGCCCACCAACAGGTCGGGCAGAGCAACCTCTGGCAGGCGGCCGGCAGTCTCGTCTCGGCGGCTCTGGTGGTGGCCGCCGTCGCCGTGAACGCCGCTCCGGTTCTGGTGATCGCCGCCGCGGTGCTCGCCGTGCCGCTGCTGAACCTGGCCAACTCGATCTGCTATTTCGGCTGGCAGCAGCCCGACCTCCGGCCACGCGTGAAGGACGTGCGCGCCTCGAAAGTGCGGGGGCTGCTCCGACTGGGGTTGCGGTTCTTCGGACTCTCCGTGCTGAGTTCCATCGCCCTCAACATCGACGGGTTCCTGGTCGGTCGGGTGCTCGGTCTGCACGCGGCCGCGAACTACGCGGTGATCCTGCGGATGTTCGCCGTGCTGGTTCTGTTCGTCACCTTGGTCAACCTGCCGCTCTGGCCGGCCAACGGCGAGGCGCTCGCACGGGGTGATGTGACCTGGGTCCGGCGCAGCACCCGACGGATGGTCTACCTGTCCGCTGCGGTGGTGACACTGCCCGCGCTGTGCCTCATTCTGGGCGGCAACGACATCCTGCGCCTCTGGGTGCGGTCGGACGACCTTGACCACGTGCCGGTCCCGCTGTTCGTCGCGCTCGCCGTGTGGTCGGTGTTTCTCGCTGTCGCGGCGCCGCTCTTCATGGTGCAGAACAGCGTCGGGCTGCTGGGGGCGCAGTTTCTCGGCTGGGCGGTCTGCCTTGTTGTCGCCGTACCGCTGAAGATCCTCCTTGCGGGCAGGGACGGGCTGTCCGGTGTGGCGCTCGCCTCGGCGCTGTCGTACGGGGTCACCGTGCTTCCCGCCGCCGTCGTCGGATACCGCAAGGCGTTGGCCAGCGTCTCAGCAAAGAGATCGAATCCGATCGAAATGGAGCATGATGATGAGTACATTGCGCGGCATCGTCGCCGCCCTGCGTGATCGGCGAGCGGCAGCCCGCGACCCGGAAGGGTTCGCGCGCTCGATCGGGGTGAACCTGCGTGGACGGGTGCGTTTCTACGGCGTCAACCGGAGCATGTTCGGCTCTGAGCCATGGCTGATCACCTTGGGCCACAATGTCTACATCACGGCCGGAGTGCAGTTCCTCACCCACGACGGTGGCACTCTCATTCTGCGCGGAGAGCATCCCGATCTTGAATGGACCGCGCCGATCAGTGTCGGCGACGACGTCTACATCGGTGTGCGATCGATCATCATGCCGGGGGTGCGGATCGGGGATCGGTGCATCATCGGCGCTGGTTCGGTCGTGACCCGTGACGTTCCGGGCGGCAGCGTCGCCGCGGGCGTACCCGCGCGCGTTCTCCGGAGCACCGACGAGTACCTCACCGCGATGAAGGCCAAGTCACTCGGCTGTGGACACCTGCCCGCTCAGGAAAAGGCCGCGGTGATCCGAGAGATCTACGGCGTGCCGGGGCATCAGAAGGACCGGGCGGCGCGAGCGACCTCAGCCGGCAGCAGGAGGGCGACTGAGCCGACAGCTCCCGCTGGTCCGCTGGGGTGATCGGGTCGAATCACCACCCGCCGCGCGGTGGGCGTACGTCCGTCTGCCCGCTCACGTGGTCCTGCTCGGTCCGCGCCCCGGCCACGAACGCGCTCACCGTGGGTGCCCAGGCCCGGTAGTCGAACGCCGCGGCCCGCTCCCGGGCACGCCGGCTCATCTGCCACCACTGCGCGTCGTCCAGGGTGAGCGCCCGCATGAGGCCGTCCCGCACGTCGTGCGCGCCGGGACCCGCCAGCACGATGCCCTCTCGGCCGTCATCGATGTAGGTCGCCAGGTCACTGGTGTGGTTGAGCAGAACCGGGCAGCCGGCGGCCAGACTCTCGGGGACCTTCGACGGAAAGCCCGCCTCGGCGTAACCCCCGGTGGGTCGGACCAGCACCGAGAAGTGCGCCGCGCGCAGTTCGGCGAGAACACGCTCGCGCGACACCCGCCCCAGGAAGATGACCTGGTCGCCGAGGTCCGTCACCGCCCCCTGGTCCAGGTCGGACATGGCTGCGGCCTGCTCCTGGGTCATCCCGGCTATCGTCAGCCGGACCCGCTGGCGTTCGGGTTCCGGCAGTCGACGGATGCCCTCCACCACCGCGGCGAGGTGGTCCTTGGAGCCCGCGGTGCCGGCGTACAGCAGACGCAGGCTCTTCGTCAGTGACGAGGGCGCCGGTTGGCGATAGTCGGCGCAGTCGACCTGGGGCGGAACCACCAGGACGGGCCGGTTCGGCCGGATGAGACGTCGCTGCAGCGTCGTGGAGATGGCGATGATCCGATCGGCCAGCCGCCCAGCGAGGAAGGAGTGCCACCGGTGCCGGATGAAGTAGGGCGTCAGGCGTCCACGGCGAAACTGTCGGGGGTCGTGCCGTTCTAGAACGTCAACCGTCATCGGGCAGCGCATCGTCAGCCGTAACACGATCCAGGTGGTCAGGTTCCACAACCCGAGTGGAAGGCAGACAGCAGTGACCTCACCGACGGGCACCCCCGCCTGACGCAGGGCCTTGAGTACGCGCAGTGGTCGGCTCTGCCGGCGCAGCCAGCGCCGGAGCCGGCTGCCTCCGCCTGCGGCGACCAGCGTGATCAGACGCAGTTCGGGTGGCAGGGCGAACAGCTCAGGTTGCCGTTCGTTGTCGGGCCAGTCGTTCACGATCAGGGTTGTCGCGCCCGGGGGAGTCGCGGAGCGGGCCAGCTGGAGCAGTCGGTTCGACATGGCGTCACCGTGCGGGAACCGGTACGCCGCCACCATGACCACTCGTGGCCCGGGTTCGCCGGAGGTAATGGTCGGCTGAGCTGGAGAGGTGAGGGTCTCGTAGCTTTTCATGCTTTCCATTCGTATAAAGCGTGTCTCAGGCTTTTGACGGCTATTGCCGGTGTTACTGTACGCACCGATTCGATTACTGGGGATCAGGGCACGCCGCCGGTGCCGGTCGTCGACGATGGAGTGTCAGTGGAGCCAGCCAGTCGGGACGAGCAGAGTCCGTACACCCCACCTGTGCGAGCACGGCCGATAGTCGTGCAGCACTCGGCCGGTACGCCCGGCGCCAACGGGCCACTGACCGCCGTGGGGCGGGTGCTGGATTCCCCACTCAGCGAGCGGTACGAGTTCGTCCGCATGCATCAGGTCGGCGGCAACGGCGGCCTCAACGTGCCTTTGCTGCGCCAGTGGGTCCGACTTCTGCGGGGGGTACGCCCCGACCTGGTGCACGTGCGCGGCCTGCAGAACGAGGGCTTTCATGGCGTGCTCGCCGCCCGGTTGGCCGGCTGCCCCCGAATCCTGGTCACGGTGCACGGCACCGTGCGGGACCTGAGGCACGGCGGCCACACCTGGCGGAGAACGATGGTGGTCCGTGGCGCGGAGCCGGCAACGCTGCGGATGGCCAGCCACGTCGCCACGGTCTGCGAGTACGCCGCCGACCGGGACTTCGTCCGGGCGCACGCCGGCAAGTTCGTCGGCGTGATCCCCAACGGGGTTCCGCTACCTACCGATGTCGGTGCCGTGAGGAGTAGCCGACGCGCGGCCCTCGGCCTTGCCCACGACGACGTGGCCATGATCGCGGTAGCGCGCCTGAACTGGGACAAGGGCTTCGGGGTGCTGGCGGACGCGCTGCGCCGACTGCCGCCACGCCCTGGTCGCCGGGTGCTGCTGGTCGCCGGTGACGGACCGGACCGGGCCGGAATCGCCGAGGCACTGGCCGACCTGCACGGCATCGAGGTGCGGCTGCTCGGCAATCGGCTCGACGTGCCGGACCTCCTCTCGGCCGCGGACATCTTCGTCTTTCCCACCCTGCACGAGAACCTGTCCAACGCTCTGCTGGAGGCGATGGCCCACGCTCTGCCCGTCGTAGCGTCGGCCGTCGGTGGCAACATCGAGGTGCTTCGCCAGGGCGGCGGGCATCTGGTGCCGGCCGGCGACCCTGTCGCATTCGCCACGGCCCTGGAGCCGTTGCTCGACGACGCCGCCGAACGCCGGCACCTGGGGGAGACGGGCCGCAAGGTGGTGCACGACGCGTACAGCCTGCCGGTCATGCTCCGGTCTCTCGATGGCGTCTACCGGCGCATCCTGGAAGGTGCGGTGTGACCGACGAGCGCTGTCCCCGGGTGCTACTGCTGGGCTTCACCATCGGGGACGACTTGTTCCGTCACATCGTGGCGCACGACGTCGTCATGCCCACCCAGACCCACACGTTCGCCTGGGCCCTGGTGAGGAGCATCCGCGCCGCGGGCGGTCCGGTCCGTCTGCTCTCCGCGGCCCCCGCGTCGACCTTTCCGCGCAACCGCCAGATCCGCTTCAGGTCGGGGCGGTTCGAGCAGGACAACGTGCAGGGAGAGCTGCTGGGCTTCGTCAATCTACTCGGCCTGAAACATCTGACGCGGTTCGTCGCGGTCGTCCGTGCGGGCTCGCGGACGCTGCGCCAGCACGGCGACGACGTTCTGCTCATCCACGGCGTCCACTCGCCGTTCCTGTGGTTCGGGGCCCTGGTCGCGTGGCGACGGTCGGTACGGGTGGTGCCGGTCCTGACGGATCCCCCGGGAGTGGTTCTCCCTGAGGACGGCCGGATCGTCCGGGCGTTACGGCGGCTGGATCACACGCTGGTCCGGTTGGCGTTGCGGCGGTGTTCCGGCGTCGTGGTGCTCACCACCGCGCTCGCCGAGGACTTCGCGCCCTCGCTCCCGCGTCTGGTCATGGAGGGAATCTGCGATCCGCCCCCGGCCGAGGCGTCGACGGCCCACCCCACCCGTCCGCTCGTCTCAGCTCGGCCCCGCGTGGCGCCGGACGAAGCGCCGGCGGTCTGCCGCGACGTCGTGTACGCCGGCGGGCTCACCCGGGCCTACGGTGTGGATCGTCTGGTCGAGGCGTTCCGCGGTATGGACGATCCCGATCTGCGCCTGTTCCTGTTCGGTAGGGGAGAGCTGGAGGAATGGTCCCGGACCCAGGCCGAGGCCGATCCCCGGATCGCCGCCCCGGAGCTGCTCGACCGCGCGGCGCTGATGCCGCGCCTCGCACGTGCCTCGGTTCTGGTGAACCCGCGACCGGTGGATCAGTCGTTCGTCCGCTACTCGTTTCCGTCGAAGCTCATCGAGTACCTGTCGACCGGCGTTCCGGTGGTGACCACCAGGCTGCCGGGCATTCCACCCGACTATGACCCGTACCTGTGCTTCGCCGAGTCCGACACGGCCAAGGGCCTGCGCGACGTCCTGCTCCGGGTGCTCGCCATGGCTCCCGAGGAGAGGGCCGCTCTCGGCGGCGCGGGGGCCGCGTTCGTACGACGGACGCGCGGTCCGGAGGCACAGGGCGAACGGCTCCGGTCCTTCCTGGCCGACCTGATGACCGCCTCACCGGGTGGTGGCGGGTCGGTGGAGAAGCGCGGCCTACCGCAGCACCCGCGCGGGAGGCGTTGACCCGCTCCCGCTGCGGGTGAGGGCCGTCCACACGTACAGGAACAGCAGGGTGACGACGCCGATCAGCGCTGGGCGCGACATGCCGAGCTGATTGTTCGCCGGGATGTACGCCACGAGCAGACACATCTGCACGAAGATCAAGATCGGCAGGATGCCACCCGAGAGGTTCACCTCGCGCCAGAGCCGGGCGAAGAACCAACCCAGCAGGGCCATGAAGAGCACCGTTCCCGGGAAGGTGAGATCTGAGGCCAGCCAGGGATAGATCGTCGCCCAGTACATGCCCGCAGGCCACCCCGTCCGGTATTCGGTACGGACCGGGTACGCCGGGTACTGGTCAGCGTCGATGCCGAGGTACTGGCCGGCGTACGAGGTGATCGCCGGGGTGCTGCCGAGCCCATGGGACCAGGTGAACGGCGTTTCGAGGTTGTAGGCGAGGCCGAGGTAACCGTGGGTTGGATAGATCACCAGCGCGGCCAGCCCGGTCGCCACCTGCTCGCCGGCGATCCGCTCGACCGTCGGATTCGCACGGACCCGATCCTGGGTGCCGAACTGGTCCACGCGATCTGCCTGATTGCTCATCATGTAGCCGCAGAAGAGCACGACCACGACCGCCACCAGCACCGTCGCGCGTCGCCGCTTCTGCCGCTGCGCGATGCGATCGGGATTCCGCGACGACGCGATGAGCAGCCCGGCGGCAATCATCAACACGAAGTCGCCGAGGCCCTTGAGCGTGCCGATGTAGAGGAAGAAGACGCTGTAGACGCCGATGCCGGCGAGCCCCACGAGTCGCAGGCCGCTCGACAGTCGCCGCCAGTAGACGACGAGCAGTGGCACGAGCGCGGTGCCCAGAACGCCGAGCAGGGTCAGTACCTGGATGACCGGGTTGGTCCGCCCGGCGTCCTCCTGCTGCTGGTAGACGGTGAACTTGTTGAGGTACGCCCCCGCTGGGTCCTGCAGGCTGGCAATGATGCTGCCCGGACCGGTTGCCCCGTATTCGAGTAGCAGGGCCACGCCGAAGACCATGTAGTAGATGCCACCGGCCAGCACCAACCGGCGAGCCCGCAGGATGTCGGTGGAGCGGGTCGTTCTGGCCCTGGGCGCGGAATTGCCGCGGAAGAGCTGTGCGACATAACCGACGGCAAAGGCGCCGGTCGCGCTCAACACGAACAGCCACAGCACGCCGCGGTTCGGCACCTCCTGCGCCAACGCCCCGGTCCAGAAGAGGCCGAATGTGCCCAGCATCCAGCCGCCGGCCAACAACAGTGGCAGCCACGCTCGCAGCGAACGACGGAACACGGCCGGGGGTTGTTGATTCGTTCGCGGCAACGCCGGCGTTGGCGCGAATCGACGTGTGGTGAGGTCTGGTGTTGTCGTGCTCATCCAGCTGTGCTCCCGCGTCAGTGTCCGCTCCGCCGGGTGCGTCCCGGTAGTGGTCGTTCTGCTCATCCCGGCCTGCACCGCCAAGCTGTCCGTCGGTAGGCGCACGGCAGGACCGAAGACGTGTGTCGTTCTGAAGAGCCGGCCAAGGTCGCAGGCGGACGTGCCGGATGTGTGTCACCAGTGCGTAAGGGTGTTATAGCAAGCGTCGATCCGGTAATTCGCATGTTTCATGAAATGACTGCGACAGATGCCGTCCGGGCTGCGCACTTTGGCGCGACTCGTCGCCGCGTGCGGTCCCCGGGGCGACCGACCACCCGCGATCGTTTCTTCCTTGTCATGCTTTACGGCGATTTAGCAGCGAGAAGCGTATCTGCCGGCTGGACATGTCGTTGTCCCCGGTGCCGCAACCGGCCGAGCCGGCCCTTGCTGCGGATGGATCGTGGGCGACGCCCTGGCTCCACTCGCCGACTCGTCGGGTTATGGATCGGCGAATCGACGACACGGGAGGGTTTATGACTTTCGCTACCACCGGGCACCGCGTGCTCATCACCGGCGGCACCGGTTCCTTCGGTCAGACCATGGTTCGCCGGCTCCTCGCCCGCGGCGTCGGCGAGGTTCGGGTGCTCAGCCGGGACGAGGCCAAGCAGGACGCGATGCGTCGGCTGCTCGGTGACGAGCGGGTCCGCTACTACGTCGGCGACATCCGCGACTACGACTCGGTGCTCAAGGCCAGCCGAGGCATCGACTACATCTTCCACGCCGCCGCCCTCAAGCAGGTGCCGTCGTGCGAGTTCTTCCCCCTCGAGGCAGTACGGACGAACGTGCTGGGCAGCAGCAACGTCGTCGAGGCCGCCGAGCGCAACGGCGTCGGGTCGGTGGTGGTGCTCAGCACCGACAAGGCCGTCTACCCGGTGAACGCGATGGGCATGAGCAAGGCGATGATGGAGAAGGTCGTCCAGGCGCACGCCCGGAACAACCCGAACAGCGCCACCACCGTCTCCTGCGTGCGGTACGGCAATGTCATGTACTCGCGCGGGTCGGTGATTCCGCTCTTCATCGAGCAGATCAAGGCGGGCCGGGCGCCCACCGTGACCGACCCGGGAATGACCCGGTTCGTGATGTCGTTGGCCGACTCCGTCGAGCTGGTCGAGCACGCGTTCCAGCACGCGCGGCCGGGTGACATCTTCATCCGCAAGGCCGCGGCGTGCACCGTCGGCGACCTCGCCGAGGCGGTGTGTCAGCTCTTCGACGTGCCCGCCAAGCTCGATGTGATCGGCATTCGGCACGGTGAGAAGCAGGCCGAGACGTTGGCCAGCCGGGAGGAACTCGCCCAGGCCGAGGACTTCGGGGACTTTCTCCGGGTGCCGTTGGACGGTCGCGATCTCAACTACGCGCTCTACGTCTCCGAGGGCGAGTTCGGTGCCGGGCTGACCGAGGACTTCAACTCGTCGAACGCGCCGCAGCTCGGCGTACCCGAGCTTGTCGAATTGCTGAAGACGCTGCCCGAGGTGCGCGCGGAGCTGGCGCTGCGAGACCCGGTGTTGGCGTGCTGAAGCTCGCCGTCACCGGCGGCGGAGGTTTTCTCGGCTGGCACGTCCGGGTGCTGCTGCGCGCGCTGGGGTGGCCGGAGCCGACAGTGCTCAGCCGTGTCGACCTGGCCGACCCGGGAGTGATCGCGGCGAAGATCGCCGGCCACGACCGCCTGCTGCACCTGGCCGGCGTCAACCGGGGCGACGCCGCCGAGGTCGCCGCCGGCAACATGCAGCTCGCCACCCAACTCGCCGACGGGCTCAAGCACTGCGCGAACCCGCCGGCGCGGGTGGTCTACGCCAATTCGGTGCAGGCCGGCAACGGCACACCGTACGGCGACGCCAAGGCCGAGGCGGCGCGGGTGCTGGCGGACACCGGCGTCGACCTCGACGACGTGTTGCTGCCGAACCTGTACGGCGAGCACGGGCGACCGCACTACAACTCGGCGGTGGCGACCTTCTGCCGGCTGCTCGCCGAGGGTGGGCGGCCCGAGGTGCACGCCGACCGTGAACTGAGCCTGGTGCACGTCACCGATGCCGCCGCCCGGCTCATCGGGCTGTCCCGCGGGGGGTCGTGGGATCCGGCCATGCCGGCGCTGCGTGTCGGCGTCCAAGCCTTGGCGGACCGGCTCGCCGGGATGGCCGCGACGTACCGGACCGGGGAGATCCCGTCCCTGCTGAACCGGCACGACGTGCGGCTGTTCAACACCTACCGGTCGCACTGCTTCCCGGCGCACTACCCGATGGCGTTGCCCCGGCGAGCGGACGCCCGCGGCGAACTGGTCGAAACGGTCAAGGCGCACGGCGGGGCGGGGCAGTCGTTCTGCTCCACCACCCGGCCCGGGATCACCCGGGGAGAACACTTCCACCTGGCGAAGGTGGAGCGGTTCGTGGTGCTGCGCGGCTCGGCCGAGATCAGCCTGCGCCGGGTCGGTGACCACGAGGTGCTGCGGTTCCCGGTGAGCGGTGCCGAGCCAACCCTCGTCGACATGCCCACGATGTGGGTGCACAAGCTGGTGAACACCGGTGTTGACGAACTGGTGACGATGTTCTGGACCAACGAGCTTTTCGACCCGGACCGGCCGGACACCTGGGCGGAGCCGGTGGAGGCGGCCCGGCCGGCGCCCCTGGCGGCAGCAGAGAGAGGGCGGGCATGACCCGGATCATGACTGTCGTCGGCACCCGGCCTGAGATCATCAGGCTCTCCCGGGTGCTCGCGCGACTCGACGACACGGTGGAGCACACGCTGGTGCACACCGGGCAGAACTGGGACAGCACCCTGTCGGACGTGTTCTTCAAGGAGCTGCGGCTGCGGGAGCCGGACCGCTTTCTCCGGGTCGACACCTCGTCGCTGGGGCGGGTCCTCGGCGGGGTGCTCGTCGGCATGGAGACCGCAATCGCCGAGGAGCGACCCGACGCCCTGCTGGTGCTCGGTGACACCAACAGTTGCATCGCCGCGCTGATGGCCCGCCGGATGCGGGTGCCGGTCTATCACATGGAGGCCGGCAACCGGTGCTTCGACCTGAACGTGCCGGAGGAGACCAACCGCCGCCTGGTCGACCACGTGGCCGACTTCAACCTCGTCTACACCGAACACGCCCGGCGTAACCTGCTCGCCGAGGGCCTGCACCCACGCCGCATCCTGCACACCGGCTCACCCATGCGGGAGGTGCTGGAGCACTACCGGACTCCGATCGCCAGCTCGACCATCCTGCGTCAACTGGAACTCGACCAGGGCCGGTACTTCCTGGTGAGCGCGCACCGGGAGGAGAACGTGGACCGCCCCGAGCGGCTCCAGCGGTTGCTGGACTGCCTGGTCGCGGTTCGCGACCGGTGGGGCTTCCCCGTGCTGGTCTCCACCCACCCGCGCACCCGTAAGCGGCTGGAGGCGCTGGCCCCGGATGCCAGCGCACTGGACGGCATCGCCTTCCACGACCCGTTCGGCCTGCTGGACTACGTGCACCTGCAGACGAAGGCGTTCTGCACCCTGTCCGACAGCGGGACGATCAGCGAGGAGGCCGCCATCCTCGGCTTCCCCGCGGTGACGTTGCGCGAGTCGATCGAACGCCCCGAGGCCCTCGACGCGGGCGGCATCATCATGACCGGCCTCGACCCGCTGGGCGTGGTCGAGGCGGTCGAGGTGACGGTGGCGCAGGTCGCCGCCGAGGGGGTGCCCTGCCCGGCCGATTACCAGGTGCCCGACACCTCCCGGCGGGTGGTGGACTTCATCCTCTCCACAGTGCGCCGGCACCACGACTGGGCGGGCATCCGCCGCTGACCAACTCGGCACCAGGGCCGGCGATCACGAACGCGTGATCGCCGGCCCTGGTCGCTGTGCGCCTGGACCTGGCCGGACTCCCGGCCCTGGGCCGCGCGCTGGTGCGCCGTGACGGCGGGACGCCCCCGTGGGCGAACGGAACGGGGTGACGCCCGCGTGGCGTCACCCCGTTCAGCCCCGCCGTGGCGACGGGGTCGATCAGATCAGTGCGACTGCAGGGGTACGCCCCGCGGGCCCTTCACCGCCGGAGCGACCGGCTGGGCGCAGAGCAGCGCGAGCTGCTCGACGATCTTCGCCGGGTCGTCGTACGGGTCGAGCCCGCTCACCTCCATCGGGTCGAGCGGCGGCACGGCCACGTGGGACACCAGGGGGTGGAACGGTCGGGTGTCGACCTCACCGACGCCGAGCAGGTCCTCGTGCAGCTTCTCGCCCGGCCGCAGCCCGGTGTAGACGATGGGCACGGAGCTGGCGGCCTGCTCGGCCATCTGACGCGCCAGGTCGACGATCCGGACCGGTTCGCCCATGTCGAGCACCAGCGCCTCGCCGTCTCGGCCGATCTCGGCGGCCTGGAGCACCAGGTGGACGGCCTCCTGAATGGTCATCAGATAGCGGGTGACGTCCGGGTGGGTGACGGTCAGTGGCTTCCCGGCCTCGATCTGCCGCTGGAAGGCCGTCACCACCGAGCCGCGGCTGCTCAGCACGTTGCCGAAGCGAACGCTGAGGAACGTGCCCGGGAACCGGGACGCGGCGTGAGCTGTCAACTGTTCGGTGATGCGCTTCGAGTAGCCGAGGACGCTGATGGGGTTGGCTGCCTTGTCGGTGGAGTTGTTGACGAACTTCGCCACGTCCTGGCAGGCGTCCAGCACCGACAGGGTGCCCCAGACGTTCGCCTTGACCGCCTCGCCCGGGTGTCGTTGCAGCAGGGTCAGGTGTTTGAGCGCCGCCGCATGAAAGATGATCTCCGGACGGCGTTCCCGCATGATCCGCCGGATGCCCTCGTCGTCGCGCAGGTCGGCGAGGATCAGTTCGGGGCCGTCCAGCATGGCCCGTCCGGCGAGCGACATCTGCAGGCCGTGCAGGGCCGACTCGTCCCGGTCCAGCATCATCAGCTCGCCCGGGTTGGCCTTCATCACCTGACGGCAGAGTTCGGAGCCGATCGACCCGCCGGCGCCGGTGACGAGGATCCGTCGGCCGGTCAGGCTGTTGGTGCTCAGCGGCAGGTCGCCGACCACCTGCCGGCGGCCGAGCAGGTCGCTGACCTGCACGTCCCGGACGTCGGTGACGGTGATCCGGTGGTCGACAAGATCCCGCACCGGGGGCAGCACCTTGAAGACCGCGCCGGCCTCGAGGGTGGCCTCGCGGATCTGGCGGATCAGCGCGGCGTCCGCGTTGGCCACCGAGAAGATGACGGCGGTGGCGCCGGTACGGCGGACCGAGGCGGCCACGTCGTGCCGTCCACCCAGCACCCGCACCCCACCGATGCGCAGGTCACGTTTGTCGGCGTCGTCGTCGAGCGCGCCGACCGGCAGGTACCGGCCGCGCGGGTCGCTGAGCATGGCGCGGAGCAGCCCTTGACCGGCGTCACCCATCCCGAACAGCAGCACCGGCGTCGACGACCTGACATCCGGGCGCATGGCGAGGTCGTGTCGGTGCCGGTACACGAACCGGCTACCGAGCATGAGCAGTAGCGCGAGTGCGCCGCCGACCAGCGGGGTGCTCGCCGGCACCGGCCGATCGCCGGACGGCAGGAGCCCGAGCAGCAGGATGGCGGCCGTCGTGATGGTGGTGCCGGCGACGCCCTGGACCTCCTGAAGGCTGCCCAGCGGGTGCCGTCCGGAGTAGAGCCGGCGCAACGCCGCCACCGCCACGTGCAGGACCGCCGCGGCCAGTCCGACCGCCGCGGCCCGGCCGAGCTGGCCGGGAGGGAGCTGGAACTCGAACCGGGTCCAGGCGGCGGCCACCAGACCACCGACCCAGGCGGCGGTGTCGGCCGCGAGAAATCCGATGGCGCGCCGGCGGGCCCTGGCCCGCCGGGTCCGCTGGTCCGGCCGCTCCGTGTGCTCCGTGTCCTGGGGCATGTACTGGCTCCCTGTCCCGATCTCCGACTCTTCCGCCGCCCGGCAGAAGGAGCTTTGCGCTCTTTGTCCTTGTTACAGGGCGAAGCAGCTGCTCTGGCCGTGTTTCGGGTTATCTGAGCTGAAGATCCGGCTATCCTATTGGCCGCCCAGTGCGCCTGGCTGCTGTAGCGGCCTCAGCCACCGCCGTTCGGCCTGGCCACTGGGTGCCACCGGGTGAGTCGTCTTCCTCGACAACGCCACCGGCACCGTGATCAGCCGGCGGCCGGGACGTGGCCCCGGACCGCCTTCTCCAGGTGCATGGCGAGCGCGACGCTGCCGACCCGCTCGGAGAGCCGTTCCAGGTAGAACTGCCGACCGCCGCGGCCCAGTTCCTCGCGTTTCTCAGCGCCCAACTCGTACATCCGACGGATCGCGTCGGCCAGTGCGTAGGGGTCGCCGGGAGGGGCGACGAACCCGGCACCGGACTCGTCGACGAGCCGGGCCGCGTCACCCGCCAGAGCGGCCACGATGGGACGTCCGCACGCCAGGGTGCTCTGCACCTTGCTGGGCATGATCGACCGGAGGAGGGGCTGATCGCGCAGGGAGATCAACTGGACGTCACCGAGCGGCATCAGCTCGACCATCCGCTCGACCGGCTGCTGGCCGAGGAACACCACCCGGCCGGGCGCGTACCGTGCCGCCGATTCGCGCAGCCGGCGTTCCTCCACACCGCTGCCGGCGAACACGAGTGTCAGGTCCGGGATGTCGGCGAGATGCTCCAGGGCGTCGACGGCGACGTCGAGCCCTTGGAGGTTTCCCATGCTCCCGGCGTACATGACGACGAAGCCCTTCAGCCCGAGGGCCGCCGCCAACTGGGGATCAGGTGTTCGCGGCCGGAAGAGGCGCTCGTCGACCCAGTTGTAGACGACCGAGAGTTTGTCCCGGGGGACACCTCGGTTGCTCAGGATGTCGGCCATGCCAGGGGCGATGACCGCCACCGAGGACGCGCCCCGGTGCGCCGCGTCGCAGAACCTGTTGAGCCACCGGACGATCAGGTCGGTGCGACGGCCCGGGCGCACGTAGTCGCTCTCCGCCAGGGTGTCCGGCCAGAGATCCTCCATGAGAATCACGTACGGGCGTCCGTGCAGCCAACGGGCCACCATCGCGGGCAGCGTCACCGTCGCCGGCGACGAGTAGACCAGCCACACGTCGACCTTGCGGAGCAGGTCCAGCCGGGCCGCGGCGGAGGCCGCGAAGCTGAGATAGTTGGCGGCCCGCCCGAGCGCCGATCGGTCGTGACTGGGCACCAGCGGCACCCGGTGCACCGAGACGCCGTTCATCATCTCGAAGCGGTAGGGGCGCAGCCGGTAGCCCGGAGACAGCCGGCCGGACGGATAGTTCGGGAAGCCGGTGAGCACGTGCACCTCGTGCCCGAGGGCGACGAGCGACCGGCTGATGATCCCCGGAACGACGGCGGAGCCACCCTCCGGGTCGTACCACTGGGTGATGATCCCGATTCTCACCGCGCTGCCACCGCGGCCGGAGCAGCAAAGGAACCGATCAGGCCGGTCGGGCCTGACCCGGGGGCGAGAGCCATGGAGAGCCTTCCTGTTGGGGGCGGAGCTACGTCGTCAGAGACCGGTTTTCCGCGTCCGCTCCGCTCGTGTCGACCGGTTGCCGGTCACCTGTTCGGGGCCGCGCCACGGCGTCGGCGTTCGGCGTCGCGGCGGGTGTCGGCTCGGCGCCGGCAGTCCTCAGCCGCTCCCACGCCTCGGGGCGCAGCGTGGGCGCCAACCCCTGGTCGGTGAGCCAGCCCGGCGTCTGCCGCTTGCCGAACAGGAGCATCTCCACCCGACGGGCGTGCGCGTTGGCGTGCAGACCCGTCCGCCCGTACGCGGTGACGCAGCGCGTCGCGTACCGCGCCATCAGTGGTGGGAGGTGGAGTGGCTCGCGGCCACCGAGCAGACGCAGCAGCAGCCCTGTCGTCATGCCGTTGTGCGGCTGGAGCACGATGGGCGGCACCGGGCCGTCGACGAGCCCGAGGTGGGCGATCGCCGCGGCGACGTCGTCGATGAGGACCTGGGGTGTCGGCGCGGTACCGTCCCCGGCGACGCAGCTCATCCGCGACTGCGCGAGCCGGACGAGCGCCCTGGTGTTCGGTCGATCCACGTCGTGAACCCAGGTCGACCGATAGATGACCGTATCGATGCAGTCCTCGCGTTGCAGCAGGCGTTCGCCGACCGCCTTAGAGCGGGAGTACGGCGAGAAGGGCATCGTCCGCGATGTCTCGTCGAGATCCATCGCCCCCTGCGCCGCCGCCGAGCTGACGTGGACCAGCCGGTCGGCGTTGACCAGGGCGCTGGCTCGGGCGACGAGGGTGGGCAGCAGTGCGTTTCCGCCGTACAACTCCGCGCTGTCCGGGGCGGACCCGTTCGGCAGCCCGGCCGTGTTGATCACGACGTGTGCGCCGTCGAGCTGTGCGGCGAGGGCATCGACGACGTCCCGCTGGAGATCCGCCGGCACCGAATTGCTCCGGAGTGACTCGGTGAGTGGCCACGACAGGCGCGGTGCGGAGACGAGTTGGACCTCGGCCCCCCTGCTGCGCAGCTCGGCGACGACCGCGCGGCCGACGAAGCCGCTGCTGCCCAGCACCGCGACCTTCTTCACCGGCCGGTTCCCGGGGCCGGCCGGGTCACCGGCTCGTTGAGCTGACAGTTCTGGCATGGATCGTTCTTCCTTCCGGCGAAGGCTGGGCCCGCTGTGCGGTGAGCCAGGCGGGGGCAGCGAGGTAGGCGGCGAGGATGGCGAGGGCCGTGGCGTCCAGCGCGACCCGGGTGACTGGTCCGCTGAAGGACGCGGCGACCAGGCAGCCGGCCACTGTCGCGCCGACGACGGCGGTCGTCGCGGTGACCCGCTGGTGCGACCAACCGCCGTCCGTCAGCCGCTGATAGGCGTGGTTGCGGTGGGGGCGGTACCAGGCTTCGCCCTTGCTGATGCGGCGCAGGAGCGTCCAGCCCGTGTCGGCGAGATACAACGCGAGTGGCGCCACGGCGGCCTCCGGCGGCGTGCCGCGCACGATGGCGTAGGCGGCGATCGTGCTGAGCGCACCGCCCAGGGCGTACGACCCGACATCGCCGAGAAAGACCTTCGCGACCCAGGCGTTCCAGGGCAGGAATGTCAGCGAGGCGGCGGCGATCAGACTGCCGGCCGCGATCAGTAGCGGAAGGTCCGTGAGCACTCCGAGCACGGCGTACGCCAACCCGCCGAGGATCGCGTGCACGGCCGAGATGCCGTTGATGCCGTCCATGAAGTTGAAGGCGTTCACGTACGAGGTCACCCAGGCCGCCAGGGCGAGGACGAGGAGCACGTGGAGGTACCAGGTCTGCCCGCCGGGCACCAGGATCACCGCCGTGCCCAGGCCGGCCAGCACCTGCAGGAGCAGTCGGCTGCGGATCGGGACCCCCCGCAGGTCTTCCAGGAGCCCGATCGCCGCGAAGAAGAGCAGCGGTACGGCGATGGACCGGGCGTGTTCGTTCAGGAGAAGCGCGAGCCCCGCCGCCGCGGCGACTCCCACGCCCCCGCCGCGCGGGATCGGTGTGCTGTGCGAGGACCGCTCCGACGGTATGTCGAGCACCGCTGCTGCTCTCAGCAGGCGAAGGACGAGCGGTTGCAGCAGCGTGCCGACGACGAGTGCGAGAACGATTCCGCCAGCGAGCGGAACACTCAGCATGGCGTGATTCCTGACGAAATGCAGTGAGGATCCTCTTGAATGCGTACGAGATTCACCAATTGGGCCTTTGGTTTGAACTGGTCAAACGAGGATGAATCAATCATAGGGGGTCGCTACTATGGACAAACGACCGTTCGCGCTATTCGGTGTGGAACAGGCGGCTGAAACCGCTCGCGCTGTTCTCGACGACGTCCGGCAGCCCGATGCGGGGGCTGACCTCGTCGGTCACCCCGGCGGACGTGACGGTGACGGTGGCCGGCCACCGAATGTGAGACGGGCCGGCCGGCCCGGTCAGAGTCGGGCGGCGGTCGAACCCGGCTCGCCGGTCCCGTCGTCCAGCAACCGGGGGAGCAGCGGCCGCAACGGGCTCGACTCGCCGTCGCGACCGCCGGCCCCCACGCCCCCAGGCGCCGGGCTGGGTTCCGGGGCGACACCCCAGAGCCCGGCCCG
>NZ_JAGPXZ010000150.1:0-10275 GCF_018070305.1 Micromonospora sp. M51
CACACCGGCGGTGCGCAGGGTCTCGGACATGCTGAGCCGACCCAGGAACCAGCCGGCGCTGGTCTTGCGGCCGTCCGGCTGCTTGGCCGGCCGGTAGACGCGGGGGCCACCGACCGCCTTCGGATAGAGGTCGTAGGTCTGCTTCGGCGTATCGCCGGCGAGCACCACGACCGTGTATTTCGGACCGAGGTTGGCCGCCTTCGGACCGGTTGGCATGCCGGTGCGAGCGAGGAAGTTGACCTGATCGATGATCGCGCCCACGAGAGCGGGCTCGGCGTCCGCGCGCATTCGCAGCGGCTCGGACAGCCCTGTGCCGGTGATGTCCACTCCGGCGGGTGCCGGCTTCGGCGCGGCCGAGGCCGAGCCGGCGGTGCCCAGCGACAGCAGTGCCGCCGCCAGCGTGCCCGCCAACACGGCGGCCAACCGCCTCATGTGTCGGACCATCCCGCCTCCTCGCCCCGCTCGATGGATGGCTTCGTCGTGACGTCCGGACCGACCTGCCGGTGCGGGCATCGACCAGATGGCCGCGTCCACTCCTACAGACTCCGCAGAACGTCGATGAGTTGCAGCTTTCGGAACAGTAATTGGAACTATCTGCGATCTCTGCTCGACTAATGAGGAGCCGTTTGATCAGCGGGCGGATCGTACCCTTACGGAGGGGTTCATGGGGGGCAGGGTTACACGTACGGTGCGGGTCATGCCAGTGGTCCTCGGCGTGGCGTTCGGTGTGTCGTTTCTGGTGCCGCCCACACCGGCCGCCGCCCACAACGAGCTGACCGGCAGCAACCCGCGCGACGGTGCCCGCGTGGCGACGGCACCCGCCCGGGTCGAGCTGCGGTTCCTCGCCACGCCGTCACCGACAACGACGAAGATCACCATAACCGGACCGGACAATGTGGTCGCTGGCGGCCCACCGGTCTTCGCCGGCAGCCGGGTGCGGGTGCCGTTCAAGCCCGCGGCGGCGGGTCTCTACATCGTGGGCTACCAGCTCGCGTCCGCCGACGGGCACCCGGTGAAGGGCGAAGTGCGGTTCACCCTCACGACCGGTACGGCCGCCGACCCGTCCGCCTCGCCGTCGACCGCCGCCGGGACCACAGCTACCGGGTCGCCCTCGGCTGGCGCGTCGCCCTCCGCCGTGCCGGCGTCGACCACCCCCGCCAGCTCGACGGCGTCGACGGTGCCGGCCGCGTCGGAGCAGTCCGACTCCGGCGGCCGCTGGTGGCTCTGGGGGCTCGGCGGCGTGCTGCTGCTCGCCGCGCTCGGAGCCGGCCTCGTGTTCCGCCGCCAGCGAGGGGTTCGGTGACTCTCTGACACTCACCAACCCGGGTGGGTCAGGTGTGCGCGCCATCCTTTGCTCTGCACCCGCGGAAGCGACGGTTACGGTCTGCGACCGGTGCCTATTGGGGTGCAGAGCAAAGGCGGGGCGATGCGGAGTTGGGCCGGCGACGCGCCCGTGACGCGTCGATGCGCAACAGTCAGACCAGGCGGAGGCGGGCGGCGCGGATGCGGGTCAGGGTGCGCTCGCGACCGAGCACCTCCAGCGACTCGAACAGCGGCAGACCCACGGTGCGACCGGTGACAGCAACCCGTACGGGTGCCTGCGTCTTGCCGAGCTTGAGGCCCCGCTCGGCGCCGACCGCCTCCAGCGTCGACTTCAACGACTCGGCATCCCAGGACTCCAGCGCCTCGAACGCCGCGACGGCATCGTCCAGCAGCTCGGCGGAGCCGTCCTTCATCGTCTTGGTCCAGGCCGCCTCGTCGATCAGCGGCGTGGCCAGGAAGAGGAAGTCGACGTTCGGCACGATCTCGCTGAGCACCGCGATCCGGGTCTGGGCCAGCGGCGCCACGGCGGCGAACGCGTCGGCGTCGAACTCCTCGGGCTGCCAGGGTGGCGGCGCGATGGTGTCGGTGCCGGTCAGCCACGGCTGGCAGGCGTCGATGAACTCGGCCACCGGCAGCGCGCGAATGTACTCACCGTTGAACGCGCGCAGCTTCTTCTCGTCGAAGAACGCCGAGGAGAGGTTGACCTCGTCCAGCCGGAACTCGTCCTCGATCACCGACCAGGGCACGATCTCCCGGTCGCCGGACGGGGCCCAGCCGAGCAGCATGAGGTAGTTGCGCATCGCGCCGGCCAGGTAACCCTCGTCGCGGTACGCCTCCAGGGCGACCTTGTCCCGGCGCTTGGAGAGCTTCTGCCGCTTCTCGTTGACCACCACCGGCACGTGCGCCCAGACCGGCGGCTTGACCCCGAGGGCCTCCCAGAGCAGCTGCTGCTTGGGGGTGTTGGGCAGGTGCTCCTCGGCCCGGATCACGTGGGTGATCCCCATGGTCATGTCGTCGACGACGTTGGCCAGCAGGAAGACCGGCGAGCCGTCGCCCCGGGCGATGACGAAGTCCTCGATGAGCTTGTTCTCGAAGGTGGGCTCACCGCGGATCAGGTCGACCACCACTGTCGTGCCCTCGTCCGGCGTACGGAAGCGCAGCGCGCGACCCTCACCGGGGCCGAGGCCGAGGTCGCGGTGGTAGCCGTCGTAGCCCTGGTACTGCGAGCCGGTGCGGGCCTGCACGTCCTCACGGGTGCAGTCGCAGTAGTAGGCACGGCCCGACTCGTACAGGCGCGCGGCGGCGGCCCGGTGCTCACCGGCGTTCGCCGACTGGAAGTAGGGGCCCTCGTAGCTGCCCCGGGTGATGCCGATCCAGTCCAGGGCGGAGAGGATGCCCTCGGTCCACTCGGGCTTGTTGCGCGCCGCGTCGGTGTCCTCGATCCGCAGCACGAACACGCCGCCCTGCTGCTTGGCGTAGATCCAGTTCTGCAGCGCCGAGCGGGCGCCGCCGACGTGGAACATACCGGTCGGGGAGGGGGCGAAGCGCACACGTACTGTCACGTCCCCCAGCCTACGGCGGGCGGCGAGCGCTTTTGGGCACGGCCCCCTGACTCAGGGCACCGAACGGATCTTGACGACCAGGGCGCTGCCGAGGAGGGTGACCACGGCGGTGACCGCGTAGAGCGTGGGATAGCCGCCCAGATACACCACGAGCGGGGCGGAGAGCGCCGGGCCGAGCACCTGCGGCGCCGAGTTGGCGATGTTGATCACGCCCAGGTCCTTGGCCCGGTCGGTGGCCCGGGGCAGCACCTGGGTGATCAACGCGGCGTCCACCGAGAGGTAGACGCCGTAGCCGGCGCCGAGCAGCAGTGCCGCGACGATGGCCACCGGCCAGAGCGGGGCGACCGCGAGCAGCAGCGCCGCCACCGCCATGATCAACCCGGAGACGATCACGTAGACCTTGCGGCGGCCGGACCGGTCGGACAGTCGGCCGGCGACCACAGCGGTCAGCATCATGCCGAGCGTGTAGAGCAGGATCAGCACCAGCAGGCCGCCCTCGGGGTCGGGGTGACGCACCCCGTCGCTGAGGAAGTACAGCAGGTAGAGGGTGCCCAGCGCGTTGCCCAACTGGACCAGGAACCGGGTGATCCAGGCCCAGGCGAAGTCCGGGTGTTGGCGCGGGCTGATCCACATCGAGGCCAGCAGCGCCCGCGTCCGGAGCACCGGTCGGTGCGTCCGCGGCAGAGGCTCGTCGGGGGTGAGCAGCGCGAACGGCAGCGACAGCAGCAGGATGGCCACGGCGATGGCCAGGTAGCCGGCGGTGTTGCCGGTGACCACTGCGGTGACGAGCACCGCGCCGAGCACCAACCCGAGCGCCTGCGGGATGCCCACCCAGCCCGAGACGCCACCGCGCTGGCGCACCGGCACCCGGTCCGGGACGGCGGCGCTGAGGCTGGCCAGCATGGCGTTGAAGCAGACCTGCGCGGCCACCCAACCGAGGGCGACACCGAGGATGGTCCGCTGCTGGGCCAGCAGCACCAGGGCCGCCGCGCCGAGCACCGCCCCGCCCACCGTCCAGACGTGCCGACGACCGAACTCGCGGCCGGCGATCCGCAGGCAGGTCCGGTCGGAGAACGCGCCCGCGAGGGGGTTGGCCAGCACCGCGGCCAGTGCGCCGAGGCCGGTGACCACGGCCAGCATGTTCTCCTTGTCGCCGGGCGCGATCTGCTCGATCTGCTGCGGCAGCAGCACCTGGATCGGCGTGAAGAACGCCATCCACACGCCGAGGTTGGCCGCGAAGATCAGACCGATCCAGCCGCGCCGGACCGGCACCGTCGGCTCGGCGAGCGCCGCCGGCAGCGATGCCGGCGTCGGGTCGAGGGTGGTCACCGCGCCGACCCCGGCCGGCTGGCCGCGATCACGTCCCGCAACCAGGTGTACGACGACTTCGGCGTACGGGTCTGGGTGGCGTAGTCGACGTGCACCAGACCGAAGCGCTTGGTGAACCCCTCGGCCCACTCCCAGTTGTCCAGCAGCGACCAGACGAAGTACCCGCGGACGTCCACCCCGTCGTCGAGGGCGGCCCGGACCGCGCGCAGGTGCCCGTCGAGGTACGCGATCCGCTGCGGGTCGGCCACCCGCCCGTCCTCGTCGGGCACGTCGTCGTATGCGCAGCCGCTCTCGGTGATCTCGATGGGTGGCAGCGCGTCGCCGTACGTGTCGTGCAGCCAGCCGAGCAGCTCGCGCAGCCCGTCGGGGGCCACCGGCCAGTCGAAGGCGGTACGCGGGTAGCCGTCCAGCGCAACCAGGTCGAACGGCAGGGGTGAACCCTCCTCGGCGGCCCGTACCCCGGTGGGGTTGTAGTAGTTGACCCCGAGCACGTCGATCGGCGCGGCGATCGTGTCGAGGTCGCCGGGGTGGACGATGCCCGGGTCGAGGCCGGGTAGTTCGGGGTAGCCGCGGCCGAGCAGCGGGTCGGTGAAGAGCCGGTTGTGCAGCGCCTCGTACGCCGCCCCGGCGGCCCGGTCGGCGTCACTGTCGCCGAGTATCCGCACCGGCGAGTAGTTGTTGGCGATCGCCACCGGGCTGGTGGTGTGGGCCCGTAGCGCGGCGACGGCGAGCCCGTGCCCGAGCAGTTGGTGGTGGGCGGCCGGGAAGGCGTCGAACAGCAGCATCCGGCCGGGGGCGTGCTGGCCCATGCCGTAGCCGAGGCTCATGTGGATGAACGGTTCGTTCAGCGTGATCCACAGCCGGACGCGGTCGCCGAGCCGGGCGGCCGTCTTCTCGGCGTACTCGGCGAACCGGGCGGCGGTGTCGCGGTGCAGCCAGCCGCCGGTGTCTTCGAGGGGTTGCGGCAGGTCCCAGTGGTAGAGGGTGGCCACCGGGTCGACGTCGGCGGCCAGCAGCTCGTCCACTAGACGGTCGTAGAAGTCCAGGCCGGCCGGGTTGGCCGGGCCGGCGCCGGTGGGTTGGATCCGGGGCCAGGCGATGGAGAACCGGTACGCGTCGACGCCCAGGCCGGCAAGTAGCGCCACGTCCTCGGTGTGCCGGTGGTAGTGGTCGCAGGCGACCGCGCCGCTGCTGCCGTCGCTGATCCGCCCGGGTGACTGCGCGAAGGTGTCCCAGATGGACGGACCTCGGCCGTCGACAGTGGCGGCGCCCTCGATCTGGTGGGCCGATGTGGAGACGCCCCAGCGGAAGCCGGTGGGGAACTGGGGCATGGGTGCTGTCGACATACGCCCTCCCGGTCAACGTGAAACGTGCTCGGGACTTTAGGGCGCTGTCGATGAATGCGCCATAGGCCGGCCTGGCGCATTCCGCAATGGTTGATCGGCGTGTCTTTTTCCGAACCCGTCCTGGTAAGTCCGATTTAACGCATAGAGTGCCGATATCGTGGGATGTCCTCACCGGAGGAAAGACGGAAATGATCCTCGTGGAACGCAGTGCGCACGTGGCGGCGCCAATTGAAGTGGTCTGGGATGTCGTGCAGCGGGCCGAGCAGTTGCCGGCCTGGCTGGCCGGGGTCCGTGCGGCCGAAGTGCTCTCGGGTGAGGGCTTCGGGCGACGACAGCTGGTCCAGGCGGGGCGCGGCTCGGCGCATGAGGCCGAGGTGATCGCCTACCAGGAGCCGACGCTGATCGGCTGGCGGGAGCGGGCCAAGGGTGCCGGTGCTCGTGCGGAGGCGCGCACCGAAATCTACGTCCAGCTCACCGCCGACGAGGAGGAGGGCGGCACCATCGTGCGCCTCATCGTGGTCCGCTGGCCGGCCGGCCCGGTCAAGGCGGCCCTGCTGCGCCTCGGACTGCGTCGGGTCGGCGCCGACCTGGAGGACTCGCTGGCCCGGCTCACCGACCTGGCCGCCGTCGGCTGACGAGCGCCCATCCTCCCGGCGTCACCCGCGACGGCGGTGGTCCGGATCCCCGCCAGGGCTCCCGGACCACCGCCGGATCGCGTCCTGAGGGTGTGCGCTCGCGCCACTTCGCGCGCGTTGCTGGACCCGGCCCGGCCCGGCCCGGCCCGGCCCGGCTCGGCCCGGAGGCCCCGAGCTCGTGGAGATCGTGCTCGATCCTGGATGTAGTGGCCTCACCGCTGGCCGAAGCCACTACATCCACGATCGAGCGTGATCTTGCGGCGGGGCGGCACTTGGCCGCGGCGGTGCCCGGTCCGGGGGCGGCGTCCAGATGGGCGGGGACGGCGCGGGGGCGTACCGAAAGACGAGGGCCCGGCACGCGACCGCGTGCCGGGCCCCTTCGTCCGGGTGAACCAGGACCTAGCTGTCGCCGCCGGTCTCGCCGACCGGGGCGGCGTTGACGTCGTCGATCGCGTACTTCTTGGCGGCCTCGGCCGGCACCGTGGCCGGCACCGCGCCGCTGCGGGCGAGCTGCCGCAGCGTGGCCACCACGATCGACTCCGCGTCGACGTGGAAGTGGCGGCGCAGCGCGTGCCGGGTGTCCGACATGCCGAAACCGTCGGTGCCGAGCGACGTGTAGTCGCCGGGTACCCAGCGGGCGATCAGGTCCGGTACCGCGCGCATGAAGTCGCTGACCGCGACCTTCGGCCCGTCCGCGTCGGCCAGCTTCTGCTGGATGTACGGAACCTTCGCCTCGGCGCCCGGGTTGAGCAGGTTGTACTCCTCGGTCTCCACCGCGTCGCGGCGCAGCTCGGTCCAGGAGGTCACCGACCAGACGCTGGCACCCACCCCCCAGTCCTGGGCGAGCAGCTGCTGGGCCTTGAGCGCCCACTGCATCCCCGTGCCCGAGGCGAGCAGGTTGGCCTTCGGGCCGTCGACCTGCGGGGCCGGCGAGTAGCGGTAGATGCCCTTGAGCAGGCCCTCCACGTCCACGTCGGCCGGCTCGGCCGGCTGCACCGTCGGCTCGTTGTAGACCGTCAGGTAGTAGAAGACGTTCTCCTGCGCGTCCCCGTACATCCGGTGCAGACCCTGCTCCATGATGTGCGCGATCTCGTACGCGAACGCCGGGTCGTACGCGACCACGGCCGGGTTGGTGGCGGCGATCAGCAGCGAGTGCCCGTCCTCGTGCTGAAGACCCTCACCGTTGAGCGTGGTCCGACCGGCGGTGGCGCCGAGCAGGAAGCCGCGGGCCATCTGGTCGGCCGCCGCCCACAGCCCGTCGGCGGTGCGCTGGAACCCGAACATCGAGTAGAAGATGTACATCGGGATCATCGGCTCGTCGTGCGTGGCGTACGACGAGCCGGCGGCGGTGAACGAGGCCACCGAACCGGCCTCGTTGATCCCCTCGTGCAGGATCTGCCCGGTCGTCGACTCCTTGTACGACAGGAACAGCTCGCGGTCGACCGAGGTGTAGCGCTGGCCGTGCGGCGAGTAGATCTTCGCGGTCGGGAAGATCGAGTCGAGACCGAAGGTGCGGGCCTCGTCCGGGATGATCGGCACCCAGCGCTTGCCGAACTCCTTGTCCTTCATCACGTCCTTGAGCAGCCGGACGAAGGCCTGCGTGGTGGCCACCTTCTGCTTGCCCGAGCCGCGCTTGACGTCGGCGAACCGCTCCGGGCCGGGGATGGCCAGCCGCTTGGTGCTGGTCCGCCGGGACGGCAGGAACCCGCCGAGCTGCTCGCGCCGCTCCTTGAGGTATGCCATCTCCTCGGACTTCTCGCCCGGGTGGAAGTACGGCGGCAGGTAGGGGTTGTCCTCCAGCGCCGAGTCCGGGATGTCGAGGTAGAGCCGGTCGCGGAAGGTCTTCAAGTCCTCCAGCGTCAGCTTCTTCATCTGGTGGGTCGCGTTGCGGCCCTCGAAGTGCGAGCCGAGCGTCCAGCCCTTGATCGTCTTCGCCAGGATGACGGTGGGCTGACCGGTGTGCTCGGTGGCCGCCTTGTAGGCCGCGTAGAGCTTGCGGTAGTCGTGCCCACCCCGCTTGAGGTTCCAGATCTCGTCGTCGCTGAGCGGCTCGACCATCTTGCGGGTCCGGGCGTCCCGGCCGAAGAAGTGCTCCCGCACGTACGCGCCCGACTCCGCCTTGTAGGTCTGGTAGTCGCCGTCGGTCGTGGTGTTCATCAGGTTGACCAGCGCGCCGTCGGTGTCCGCGGCGAGCAGCGGGTCCCACTCGCGGCCCCAGACGACCTTGATCACGTTCCAGCCGGCACCCCGGAAGAACGCCTCCAGCTCCTGCATGACCTTGCCGTTGCCCCGGACCGGGCCGTCCAGCCGCTGCAGGTTGCAGTTGATCACGAAGGTGAGGTTGTCCAGCTCCTCGCGGGCGGCCACGCCGATGGCGCCGAGCGTCTCCGGCTCGTCCATCTCGCCGTCGCCGAGGAACGCCCAGACGTGCTGCTGGGAGGTGTCCTTGATGCCGCGGTGCTGCAGGTACCGGTTGAACCGGGCCTGGTAGATCGCGTTCAGACCGCCGAGACCCATCGAGACGGTGGGGAACTCCCAGAAGTCCGGCATCAGCCGAGGGTGCGGGTACGAGGGCAGCCCACCGCCGGGGTGCGACAGCTCCTGGCGGAACCCGTCGAGCTGGTGCTCGCTGAGCCGCCCCTCCAGGAACGCCCGCGCGTACATGCCGGGGGAGGCGTGGCCCTGGTAGAAGATCTGGTCGCCACCGCCCGGGTGGTTCTTGCCCCGGAAGAAGTGGTTGAAGCCCACCTCGTAGAGCGACGCCGAGCTGGCGAAGGTGGAGATGTGCCCGCCGACGCCGATCTCCGGGCGCTGCGCCCGGTGCACCAGCATGGCGGCGTTCCACCGGACGTACGCCCGGATCCGCCGCTCGACGTGCTCGTCACCCGGGAACCAGGGTTCGCGCTCCGGTGTGATGGTGTTGATGTAGTCGGTGGTGGTCAGGGGCGGAACCCCGACCTGGCGCTCACGGGCCCGCTCCAGCAGGCGCAGCATGACGTAGCGGGCGCGCTTGGCACCGCGTTCGTCGATGACACCGTCAAGCGACTCGACCCATTCGCTGGTCTCTTCAGGGTCGATGTCCGGAAGCTGGCTCGGTAGGCCGTCGCTGATCACCGGGCGCTTGCGTTCCGTAGCCACAGGCGTTCCCTCGGTTGTGTGTGGGATAGGTCTCTAGCGCCATCCTGCCCCCTGGTGGCACCCCTCGTCACGTCTAGGTGCCCTGGACGCGACGCTCAACACAGGTACTCGCCGGTAACTTAGCGCTACGACCCGCTTTCGACGCTTGTTCTGGCTTCCTACCGTGGTGGCATGAACGGACGGCGCGTGATTGTCGGCGGTGTGCTGTTGGCAGTCGGGGTGCTCCCGGCGGTCCCGGCGACCTGGGTGCTGGTGTCGGGTGAGCCCGCCGCACTCCCGATCGTCATCTTCGGTCTGGCCGCAGCGCTCTTCGGCGCGATCCAGGTGCGTGCCGGCCTGCGGGAACCAGCGGCCCGGAGGGTGCGGCCCGTGCCCGGCCAGCGCGCCAGGCACGCGGACACCAGCACGCCGGCGAGCTACTACGGAAGCGACTCCGGCGGCTGGGACTGGGGCGGCGGCGGTGGCGATTCCGGTGGCGGTGGCGGTGGTGGGGACTCCGGCGGCGGTGGCGGCGGTTCCTGAGCCTGCCCTGGGGCAGAATGCGGTGTCTGCGCAGCGACGTGATCACCGTCCAGACCGGGTTCCGGCCGGCCGTCCGGGACATCACCGCGGAGGCCCAGCAGTTCGTCTCCGGTGAGGGCGACGGCCTGCTGCACGTCTTCGTGCCGCACGCCACCGCCGGCCTGGCGATCATCGAGACCGGGTCGGGCTCCGACGACGACCTGCTCAGCGCGTTGGCCGACCTGCTTCCCACCGAGGACCGCTGGCGGCACCGACACGGCTCGCCCGGGCACGGCCGCGACCACGTGCTGCCGGCGTTCGTCCCGCCGTACGCCACGGTGCCGGTGCTCGGCGGCCGGCTGGCGCTGGGCACCTGGCAGTCGATCTGCCTGGTCGACACCAACGGCGACAACCCGACCCGTCAGGTGCGCTTCTCCTTCC
>NZ_JAGPXZ010001437.1:0-557 GCF_018070305.1 Micromonospora sp. M51
GCGACCGGGTGGGACCGGACGGCCAGCGGTCGGGGTTCCCCGCCCCGGCGGTGCGGTGCAGCGGCCGGGCACGCCCGCCGCGCAGCGCTCCGGTGGCCTGCCGCCGCGCCCGGACGGGCTGTCGCCGCGCCCCGGCGGGCCACCCCCGCGCTCGGGCAGCCCGTGGCGGGACGCGCCGACGCGTCGGGGCTCTGATGGCTGACCGGCGCGGTCAGCTGGCCAGCCGGGTCCGGGACACCCTCGCCGAGGCGCTCGGCGCCACCCGTACCCGGCTGTCCGCCGCCCAGGCCGACCTGACCGCCGGCCGGGAACGACTGGCCCGGGTCCAGCGGGCGGCCGCCGCCGTACCGCAGCGGGTGGGCGCCCAACGCGACCGCCGCATCGCCGAGATCGACGCCCGCTACTCGGCCCGGATCGCGGAGCTGGCCCGGCGGGCCGCCGACGCGGCCCGGCAGGAGGCCCCCGGCTGCGCGGGGGCCGACTGGGCCGGGTGGGCACCGACGCCCGCCCGCCGGGCCGAGCCGCCCGGCGCGCTGCGGGTCGGCACGGTCGGGATC
>NZ_JAGPXZ010001438.1:0-557 GCF_018070305.1 Micromonospora sp. M51
CGGCAAGTGACCGCCGCACCGGCCACCGTCGCCGACGCACCGGCCGGAGTGCCCACCGCCCGGCAGGTGCGGACGCGCCTGCGCCGGGCCCGCAGTCGACACCACGACCATTCCCTCGGCGACGTGCTCGGTGACGCGTACGTCATTGTCCTGTTCGTGGGCATGTACGGCTGGTTCGCGGTCAGCGCCAGCCGCAACCTGCTGGACTCCCCCACCGTGGGGCAGGCCGAGCCGGGGGTGCGGTGGTGGCTGGCGGTCGCCGCGCTGCTGGCCGGCGCGGGGCTCGCCTGGCGGGGCCTGCGGGCGCTGGGGCCGCTGCTGGTCACCCCGGCCACGCAGAGCTGGGCGACCAGCGCGCCCATCGACCGGCGGGCCTGGCTGGCGCCGCGCTTCGTGCTGCTGCTGGTGGGCGCGGCGACCGGCACCGCAGCGCTCGCCGTGGCCGTGGCGGCGCTGGCCGGGGTCGGCGAACCGGCCGCGCTGGGCTGGGCGGCGGCGGCCGGCGCGGGGTGGGGCGTGGCCGCGTTGGCGCTCAGCGTCGTCGCCCAGAGCAGCCG
>NZ_JAGPXZ010001439.1:0-555 GCF_018070305.1 Micromonospora sp. M51
CTGTACGCGCAGGCGGTCGACTCGACCGGCAACGTCGGCAACGGATCCACCGAACTCATCGTCGACCGCTCGTCACCGCCGGTGGCCCGTTGGGGGCTGGAGGTCTATCCCGGGGTGGACCAGGCGGAGGCGCTCACGGACCGGCAGCCGGCACTGAACGGCAGGACGGACCTGACTGCGGCGACCGGGGTGACGTGGACGCCGGACATCCGGTTGATCGCGGGGCGGACCGCCTCACTCAACACCAGCAGCACCTCGAATCTCTCCGCCAGTGGCCCGGTCGTCGACACGTCGATGAGCTTCTCGGCGGCGGCCTGGGTGCGGCTTCGCTCGGCCGCGGACTGCGTCGGCAACCAGACCGTGATGTCGGTGGACGGGGTCCAGGCCAGCGCATTCTTCCTCGCCTATGACTGCGCGTCGCGATCGTGGCGGATGCGGGTCTCCGACCGCGACCAGGCAGTCCCGCTCCTGACCAGCGCCGTCGCCCCGGCGGTGATCAACCAGTGGACCCACGTGGCGGGCAGCTGGGACGCGAACGAGCGGAAGGTTCTGCTG
>NZ_JAGPXZ010001440.1:0-554 GCF_018070305.1 Micromonospora sp. M51
GCCGGGCACCTCGCCGCGCTGCGTGAGGGACGCATCACCGCCGGTCTGGTCAAGGTCGTCGGGGTGGGCGCCGCCGGGCTGGGCGCCGCCGCGCTGCTCGCCGCCGACCCCCGGGTCGCCGCGCACCCGCGCCGGCAGCGGCACCGGGCGTTCGGCCGGGGGGTCGACGTGCTGCTCGGGGCCGGCGTGATCGCCGGCACGGCCAACCTGCTGAACCTGCTCGACCTACGACCGGGTCGGGCGATCAAGTCCGGTCTGCTGCTCGCCGCGCCGCTCACCGGCGGCCCGCAGGGTGGGATCGCCGCCGGTGCGGCCGGCGCCGCCGCCGGCCTGCTCCGCGACGACCTGGCCGAGGACGTGATGCTCGGCGACAGCGGCGCCAACGCGCTCGGGGCGCTGCTCGGCGTCGCGCTCGCCGCCCGCACCGGTCCACTGGGCCGCGCCGGTCTGCTCGCCGTCCTGGCCGGGCTGACCGCCGCCAGTGAGAAGGTCAGCTTCACGGCGGTGATCCAGCGGACCCCGGGGCTCCGCGAACTCGACGCACTGGGCCGACG
>NZ_JAGPXZ010001441.1:0-551 GCF_018070305.1 Micromonospora sp. M51
CCGCAAAGCCCTCGCCGCAGGCTTCGTACATGTCGAGCTCGCGCAGCAACTCTTCCGGCACGTGAAGGCGGAACAGCTCGCCATGGACGACCTCGGAGGTTGCGTCCGATAACAGCAGTCCCGGATAATGCTTCACCAGAACGAGCCGGCCGCGACAGGTCGCCTCGCCAAGGAAATCCGCGTGGCCCGCGAGCAGCCGCGCCATCGGATGGTCGAAGCCGCGCATCATCAGGGTGCCGTAGACGAAGAGACGATCGGAGGTCATGGAAATGTCTATAGCCTCTGAACTCCGTCATTGCGAGGAGCTCTTGCGACGAAGCAATCCAGACTGTCCCTGCGGAAGATTCTGGATTGCTTCGCTGCGCTGGCAATGACGAGGCAGGCGCAACGGCTCACCCTGCCTTCACGACCTCATCGCTAACCACCAGGAACTTCTTCAACTCCATCCGGCCAAAGCTGGTCGAGAGCGCGACGTCTGCGGCATCGCGGCCGGTGCCCATCAGGATGCGGCCCCTGCGGGGAATGTTGTGGCGGGCGTCGAAGGTGAACCA
>NZ_JAGPXZ010000151.1:0-10258 GCF_018070305.1 Micromonospora sp. M51
CACGGCGGCGAAGCGCAGCGGGCCGTTGCCGTCGGCCACCAGCAGGATCAGCGCCGCCACCGGGGCGAGGGCGACGCCCGCCCAGAAGAGCATGGTCAGCAGCGGTGGTTGACGCCGGGCGTCGGGGGTGGCCGGGGCTGGCATGGATGTGCAGCCTACCCACGATGTCCGGCGGAGGGAACGGGTCCCCGGGACGCGCGGACGCCCCCGCCCGGTCGGGGGCGGGGGCGTCCACAGCGCGTGCGGGGAGGGCTCAGCTGGTGGCGAAGGCACCATCCGAGGAGAAGATCAGGCCCACGCTGATCGAACCGTCGCGCAGCCCGCTCTTGGTCAGCGGCCCGCCCTGGTCCAGCGAGGAGAACTTGCCGACCGACAGCCCGTACGTCTTCTCCAGGCCCGGCTTGCAGAACGGACGCTGCTCGCACTCCGGCGGCCCGCCCAGCACCGTCGCGCTGCCGGAGCACTTCGCCGCCAGCTCGGAGAGGGTCCGCACGCCGTACTTGTCGGCGAAGGCCTGGGTCACCGCGAAGGCGTTCTGGTCCTGCGCGGCGGCCGGGGTGCCGAAGTTGAGGCCGGCCTTGTCGCCCTCGGCCTTGAGCGCGGTCACCGTGGTGTTGATGTCCGGCGAGGAGATCGGCTGGGCGTTCTGGCCATTGGCCTTGGTGTTGAGGAACTCGGCCATGGTCGCCGCGTACTCCGGGACGACCTGGATCTCGCCCTTCTCCAGAGCCGGCGCGTAGAGCTCCCGGTTACCGATTTGCTGCACCTTGACCTGGTAACCGGCGGCGGTGAGCGCGATCCGGTACAGCTCGCCGAGGATCTGACTCTCGGCGAAGTTGCCGGCACCGACGGTGATGTCGCCGCCCGGGCCCTTGGCGATGCCAGCGGTGAGGTTGTTGGCGGACGCGAACTCCTCGGCCGCCACCTTGGGGGTCTTGCGGTCCTCGTTCACCGCCTTGTTGAGCTGGATCAACTTCGGGGTGTCGAGCGCGGCGGAGACCTTGTCCAGTGCCGCGATCAACTGCGGGTTGGCCGCCTTGCTGTTGACCGCCGGAATGACGTTGTCGGAGTTCTGGAGCTTCTTGTCGTCCTGCAGAGCGATGAGCTGCTGACCGGCGACCGGGGCGCACCCGGCGCCGGAGGCGCTCGACTGCGGTGCGTCGGTGCCGGACGAGCCGGCGTCACCGCAGCCGGTGAGGAGCGCTGCCCCGGCGACGGCGCTGACCGCCCCGATCGCCAGACGTGTACGTGCGCGCATGTGCCCGCCTTCCGTGTCCCGGCGCGGCCCGTCCCGGGCCGGCCGCGTGTCCGACGGGCGATCCTGACTGTCGGCCGCCCGCGAATATCCACCCAACATCCTCCGCAACCGACCGACAACTTGGGATGGACTTCGTCACCCCATCGTCACCGAACGAACCGGGCGGGGTGGTCAGTTCGACGCCGGCCCACCCCGACGGGTCACGCGCTGCCGGTGGCGTCGGCGGCCCGGGGGCGTCCCAGGCGCTGCCGCCCGCGTCGCAGTGGTTTGGGGGTGACCAGCCGTTCGACACCGCCCAGGACCACCTCGGCGAGCAGCGCGAGCCCGGCCACCAGCACACCGCCCGCGACGATCTGCCCGCCGCCGGCCGCGATACCGATCCCGAAGCCGGTCCGGATGATCTGGCCCAGGCCCCCGCCGTTGACGAAGGACGCCAGCGCGGCGGTCGCGATCACCTGAACCGCTGCGGTCCGGAAGCCGGCCGCCAGATAGGGCACGGCCAGCGGCAACTCCACCCGGCGCAGCAACTGCGCGCTGGACAGACCCATCCCCCGGGCCGCGTCCCGGGCCTCCGGGTCCGCCTGCCGCACCCCGGTGTACGCGTTGGCCAGCAACGGCGGCACGGCGAAGACGGCCAGCGCCACCACTACCGGCGTCTTCCCGAAGCCGCTGGCGAAGACCACCGGCAGGATGGTCAGCAACGCCAGGGTGGGGATGGCCAGGGTCGCGTTGGAGATCAGCACCACCAGGCCGCCACCTCGGCCGAGGTGCCCGAGCCAGAGCCCGAGCGGCCAGGCCACCAGGCACCCGAGCGCCACCGCCAGGGCGGAGATCGTCAGGTGCTCGCCGAGCCGGTCCAGCATGCCGCCCGGGTTGGTCCAGTTCAGCGGGTCGTTGATCCAGGTGATCGCCTGCCCGATCGGGTTCGCCGCCATGATCACCGCGCCCTCCGGGGGGACCAGGGGGTCACCAGCCGGGCGACCAGGATGAGCAGCAGGTCGAGCACTACCGCGAGCGCCACGCAGAGCAGCGCGGCGGTCATGATCTCGGCCTTGTAGAGGTTGTTCTGGAAGCCCGCGAAAATCAACTGCCCGAGCCCGCCGTGCCCGACCAGCACCCCGACCGTGACCAGCGCCACCGTCGAGACGGTCGCCAGCCGTACGCCGGTCACGATGCCCGGCAGCGCCAGCGGCAGATCGATCCGGAACAGGCGCCTCCACCTGCCGTAACCCATGCCCTCGGCGGCCTCGCGAACCTCCGGCGGCACCTGGTTGAGACCGGCCACCACGTTGCGCACGATCAGCAGCAGCGCGTAGAGGACCAGCCCGACCAGCACCGTTGTCGCACCGGTGCCCAGGTACGGGGCGATGAACGCAAAGAGCGCCAGGGACGGGATGGTGTAGACCACCCCGCTGACAGCGAGGATCGGGCCGGCGAGCGGACGGAACCAGTACGCCAGCACCGACAACGGCAGGGCGATCAGCACCGCGATCAACACCGCCCGCCCGGTGAGGGAGGCGTGTTCGCGCACCGCGGCGAGGATCGTGTCAGAGTTGTCCCGCACGTACTGCCAGGAGAACCAGGGGTTACCCGGGTCGGCCAGGTAGCTCAGGCGGAAGGACATACGTGGACGTTACCCCGGAGGCTGCCAGCGTGGCCCAGTCACCTCGCGCGGCGTCGATCTCCCTGCACGGCATCCAGAAGCGCTATCCGAACGGCACCGAAGCTGTCCGGGACCTCAGCCTGGACGTCCGGGCCGGCGAACTGGTGGTGCTGATCGGCCCGTCCGGCTGCGGCAAGTCGACAGTGCTGCGGATGATCAATCGCCTGATCGAACCGACCGCCGGCCGCATCACGCTCGGCGACGAGGACGTCACCGACGTCGACCCGGTGCGCCTACGCCGTCGGATCGGGTATGTGATCCAGAACGTCGGCCTCTTTCCACACCAGACGGTGCGGGCCAACGTGGCCACGGTGCCGGGCCTGCTCCGCTGGCCCAAGAGCCAGACCCGGGCCCGGGTGGACGAGCTGCTCGACCTGGTCGGGCTGGACCCGGCCGAGTTCGGTGGTCGCTACCCGCACGAGCTGTCCGGTGGCCAGCGTCAGCGCGTCGGGGTGGCCCGCGCACTCGCCGCCGACCCGGTGGTGCTGTTGATGGACGAGCCGTTCTCGGCCGTCGACCCGATCGTCCGGGCCCGCCTCCAGGAGGAGTTCCTGCGCCTTCAGGCCGAGGTGCGTAAGACGATCGTGCTGGTCACCCATGACCTCGACGAGGCGGTCCGACTCGGCGACCGGATCGCGGTGCTCTCCGCGGGCGGGCACCTGGAGCAGTACGACACCCCGGCCGCCCTGCTCGGCGCACCCGCCACCGAATTCGTACGCGAGTTCGTCGGCGCCGACCGGGGCATCCGCCGACTGGCGGTGACCCCACTGGACCGTGACGCGCTGGAGCCGGTGCCCGACGGCACCGCAGCGGACCTGCCCACCGTGACGGTGGACGGCTCCGCATACGACGCGCTGGCAGTCCTGCTCACCTCGGGCCGGGACCGGCTCCTGGTGACCGACGCCGGCCGCCCGGTCGGCACGCTCAGCCGACAGCGCCTCCTCGACCTCGGCCGACAGACCACCTGACCGACCCGACCGAGGCTGACCCCGCCTCGGTCGGGTCGGTCAGGCGCGACCGCCCAGGCTGGCGACGCCGATGATCCACCCGGTGAGGAAGCCGTAACCGGCACCGGTGCTGGCGGCCTCCAAAGCACCCAGCAGCGACGACGTCGGGCCGAACAGCGTCGCCAGCAGGCCCGCGAGCCCGGCGGCCAGCACGTACGCGGCCCAACCGGAGAAGAACTGGCTGACCGGGCCCGGCACCCGGGCGACCTGGGCGGCGGGCAGCAGGTAGAGCAGGGCCACCGCCAGGACCACCAGCAGCACGGCCCGCACGTCGGCGGCGAACAACCCGCCGGCCTGCCCGTCCGCGTCCAACCGCCAGGCCGGCCAGGCGAGAAGGCGCGCGTAGAAGGCACCGCCCGACTCCGGGTCGGTCAGGGTGGCGGCCCAACCGGTGTACGCCGGACTGCCGCAGATGCCGACCAGCAACAACACGGCCAGCGCGCCGGTGCCGGCGGCCGTGCCGTAGCGGCTGACCGGGCCGGACCGGTGCAGGAACGACGCCATCCGCCCAGCCCCCGCACCGTTGGATCGGGCGGACCTGGGCTGCCCCGGGCGGCTCAGTGCTTCATCAGGTAGTCGATGAAGGCGGCCCGCAGCAGTGGCGCCGACTCCTCGTACCCGTGACCGGTGAGCTCCCGCCACAACGCGTTGGCCTCGTCGATCGTCGGGCCGATCGAGTTCGGGGCGCCGTCCAGCACGGTGGCCTCGTCCGCGTTCGGCAGGTGGCGGATTACCGACCAGTAGAACTTGACGTCGCGACGCTCCCGGGCCAGGGCGAACGCCCGCTCCCGCAGTTCCTCGGTGGGCAACGCGTCAAGCTCTTCAAACGAGGTTCCGCCGGGGGTGGCGGCAGGTGTGTCGGTCATGTCGCCGAGCCTAACTGTCGAGATCAGCTCCGGCTCGGCGGACGCGACGCGGCTCACCGACCGTCGGTGTCCCACTGCCGCGGGCCGTCCTCCCAGCGCGGATCCCGCCACGGGTCGGCGGGCGGGGGCGCGGCCTGGGTCGGCAGGGTGGGCGGCCAGTTGTCGACCGACTGCTGCTGCGGCATCGTCCAACCCGAGCTGATCGTGCCGTCGCTGACCGGCTCGGGCTGCTCGGGGCCGCCCGCCCGGGGCCGCCCGAGCGTCTCGACCAGCCGGGTCGCCAGGAGCCCGACGCCGAGCGCGGCCCCGCCGACCACCCAGTTGCTCAACGTCCAGTCGCGTTCCGACGCGTACACCTGGAAGACGGCGACCAGACCGACCGCCAGCAGCGTGCCGAACACCCCGCCCCGGCGGCCGTACGCGCTGGTGCCGGCGAGCAGGGCCACGCCGACTGCCAGCACGGTCCAGTCCAACCCCGAGGTCGGCGCCACCGGGCCGGGGTCGTTCGCGGCGAGCAGCACACCGGCGAGAGCGGCCAGCACCGTGGAGACGACCAGCGCGACAGCGGTCACCACGGCGGCCACCGCACCCCGGCGGCGGGCCGCATCGACGACCGGCCGGTACCGGCCGACGAGCCGGCGGATCGCCCGGATCGCGCCGAACAGCCCACCGAGGACGGCCACCGCGGCGAAGCCGGCGAAGAGGTACCCGGCGCTTCTGGTCGGTTCGTAGTCACCCTGCACCAGCACGGGCGCCGAACGGCGTTCGATGTACACCACCACGGCGGCGGCACCGGCCAGGCTGGCGGCCCAACCCGGCACGTGCAGCACCACCACGGCCAGCGCCAGCACCAGCCCGCCCACCGCCGCGACCGCCACCGCCGGGCCGATCGACGCCGGCAGGCCCCGGTCACCCTGCTCGGCGTAGTGCAGCGCAGCCGCCACCGCGACCGGGCCGATGGCCAGGTTGGGCGCGGCCGTCCGCAGACTCAGCCCAGCGGCCAGTGCGAGCAAACCCAACCCGACCGCGTCGATCAGCAGGGTGCGCAGGTTGCCGTCGCGCACCGCGGCCGGGTCCTCCTGCCAGAGCAGCCAGCTCACGGCCGCCAGACCGGCCAGCAGCACCAGCTCCCACCCCAGGTGTACGCCGATCCGGTCCCGGCCGGGTTCACCGTGGGTGGGGTCGTCGAAGACGTTCTCCAGTACCGCGGCCGGCACCCCCGACGAGGGCTCGGCCGACCGGTCCCGGCCCGCTTCTTCGTACCCCATGACGCCGCCTTCCCGGTGGCCGACCGCCCCCGGTCCGGCGCACGGACGGACCCTGGGCGGCCTCGCTCTCTGATCGCAGGCACCGTACCCGCGCCCGCAGCCGGGCGTAACCCCCTGCTCAGCGCTGGCCGGGGCGGCTCTCGCGTGGGTCCTGCTCGCGCTCGTCGTCCGGGCGTTCCGGCACCCGGCAGGAGCGCTCCAGCCAGAGCGCGGCGCCGACCAGGGCCAGTGCGGCGAGCAGGCCCCCACCGGCGGCCGGTCGATCGTCCAGGGCGGCCCGGGTGGTCTCCACGAAGAGCCAACCGGTGAGCCCCGCGTAGAAGCCCGCGAAGATCGCCGCGGCCAGTGCCGACGCCTTGGCCAGCACCACGAAGCGGGCGACCATCAGCGGGTTGACCGGGTCCCGGCCCGGCTTGCGCTCGATCCGACCCCGCGTGTTGATCGCCGCGTACGCCTCCAGCACGGCGAGCCCGGCCAGCGTCACCACCGGCAGCCAGGGCAACCGGGGAATGCCGCTGTAGTAGAGGGTGCTGATCAGCAGCCAGGCCACCGCCGCCGCGGCCAGCCCGGCCACGACCAGTGTCGAGATCCGGGTGGGGCCCATCCGGGACCCGTCCGGGCCCGACCCGCGGGGTGGGGGCTTCGCCTGCGTCATGCCGGCCGGTTCCGCTCGGTCATGCCGTCGACTCTAACGCCAACTCCGGCCGCGGACGCAGTTCCAACGCCTCGTCCGCCGCCGGGCCGGTGGTCAGCAGGTCGGTCAGCCAGCCGTGACCGGGCAGCTGACCGTACGGCTGGATGTCGATCCACGGGCGCAGCACGAAGGCGCGCAGGTGGGCCCGGGGGTGCGGCAGGGTCAGCTCCGCGTCGTCGCTGAGCACCGGCTCGCCGTCGTCGCCCCAGACCGCGATCACGTCCACGTCGAGGGTGCGCGGCCCGAACCGCCGCTGCGGGTCCCGGACCCGACCGGCCGCACGCTCCGCGTCGCGGGCCCGCTCCAGCCAGTCGCGCGGGGTCGCGCTGTCGTCCTGGGCCAGCACCACCGCGTTGAGGTACGCGGGCTGGTCGGTGTCGCCCCACGGTGGAGTCTCGTACACCCCGGAGAGCACGAGCACCGCGTCGCCGAGGGTGGCGACGGCCGTACGCAGGTGCTCCAGCCGGTCGCCCAGATTGCTGCCGAGCGAGAGGACCGCCCGGGTCACCGGGCACGCGCCCGGGTCATGGTGACGGCCACGTCGGTGAGGGTGTGCGGCACCGGGGCCTCCGGCTTGTGCACGGTGACCGTCGCGGAGTCGACCCGCTCGTCTGCCAGGCAGACCGTGAGGAGCCGGTCGGCGAGGGTCTCGATCAGGTTGACCGGTTCCCCGGTCACCACCGCGACCAGGCGTTCGGCCAGCTCGCCGTAGTGCACGGTGGCGGTGACGTCGTCGGTGGCTGCGGCCGGGCCGAGGTCCAGCTCCAGGACGGCGTCGACAACGAAGTCCTGCCCCTGTGCGCGTTCGAAGTCGTACACCCCGTGCCGGCCGTGCGCCCGCAGGCCGGTCAGCTGGATCCGGTCCGTCGTCATCGCCGTACCTCGTGTTCGTGATCGTGTTGCGCTCGCCAGTGGTCGCGGGATGCGGCGGCGAGACGGGGGCTGCCGGTGGCGGCCCAGACGGCGAGCGCGTCGGTGGTGGCCCGTACGTCGTGCACACGTACGCCCCAGGCGCCCGCGGCGACCGCCAGCACGCTGGTGGCCACGGTGGCAGCCTCCCGCTGGGCGGTCGGTCGGGGCGTGCCGTCCGCTGCGGCGAGCAGGCCGCCGAGATACGACTTCCGGCTGGCCCCGAAGAGCAGCGGGTAGCCGAGGTCCAGCAGCTCCGGCAGGCGGGCGCTGAGCTCCCAGTTGTGGGCGGCCGTCTTGGCGAAGCCGAGCCCGGGGTCGACGACGAGACGGTCGGCGGCCACCCCGGCGGCCAGCGCCGCGTCGATCCGTTGGGCCAACTCGGCCCGCACGTCGGCCACCACGTCGGTGTAGGTGGCCAGCTCGCGCATCGCGCGGGAGTGGCCACGCCAGTGCATCAGCACCCACGGGCAGCGCGCGTCGCGGACCACGCGGGCCATGTCCGGGTCGGCCAGGCCGCCGGAGACGTCGTTGACCACGGCCGCGCCGGCGGCCAACGCGGCCTCCGCCACCCGGGCGCGGCTGGTGTCGACGCTCACCGTCACACCGGCGGCGGTCAGCTCACGGATGACCGGCAACACCCGCTCCGCCTCGGTCGCGGCGTCGATCCGCTCAGCGCCCGGACGGGTCGACTCGCCGCCGATGTCGACCAGGTGCGCGCCGGCGTCGCGCAGACGGACGCCGTGTCCGACGGCAGCGTCCAGGTCGGCGTACCGTCCGCCGTCGGAGAAGGAGTCCGGCGTGACGTTGAGGACGCCCATCACCACCGGGCCCGAGGCCCGCACCAGATCGGTCACGACTAGACGGTACCGGTCGCGGCAGCGGCGCCCAGCGACCCGGGTCGACCCTGCGGCACCGCCCCTGACGTGCCGATTAGAACAGGTGTACGATCGGTCATCCGGGCAGCATCAGGCAGGCCCTTCGCGGCTTGTCGCAATCCGGGGCGGCCCGTACGCTTTGGAATTGGCCAGCATCGAGATGGCGAAGCTTGGAGGGAGGGCCGAAGCGGGGGAAATCCGCCCAAACCTCGCCACCCTCCGTGGTGAGTAACGAACACAGGGTCAAGAACGCCATGCCCTGTGGAGCACTTTTCCCGCAAGGCTTGCCTATTGCACCGCCGCGGCACCGCCGGCCGCGCTATGGGGAGGTTCCAGTGATCGCCTTCGAGCTCATGGAGACGGCGTCGTCCGGCGTCGCCCACGCGCTCTCCACCCTGGCGTCGGCTCCACTCGCGGAGCCGGCACCGAAGGGGATCGACACCAACAGTGTCGTCACCTTCTTCGCCAGCAAGATCGCGCCGATCCTGCTCGCCGTCCTGGGCGTCATCTTCATCGGCCGTGCCAGCCGAGGTGAGATCTCCAAGGTGCTGACCAGCTCCGCGATCGCCATCGTCGGGCTCGCCTTCATCGCCGGCGCGGCAACACTCTTCTTCGTCGGCGATTACCTGATCGACCTGATCTTCGAATAGGCGCGTTCACCAGATGCGGCTGCGCACCGACGACGACATCTACCGGGCCCGCCTGGTCTACCTCGGGCCGCCCGGTTACACCCTTCCGGTCCACCTGCCCTACGCCCAGTACGGGCTCTTCATCCTGCTGGTCCCCCTCTACATGTTCATCCACTGGCTGTTCACGTTGACGGTCGAGCTCTTCCCGGCCTGGGAGATCGCGCTCGCCATCGTGACCACGTCGTTCATCTTCCGGCACGTCGACCCCGACCGGCCGGCGCGGGTGGTCATCCGCACCGCGCTGACCGACTGGCGACGCACCCGGGAGCCGGCGGTCGAGCAGCGCGATCCGCGTCTGGTCGGCAGCCGGATCAGGATTCGGGAGGAGCTGGCATGACCGGAAGCATGGCGAACGGTCCGTCACCGGACGCGGGCACGGGTCTGCCGACAGTCGCTGAGGCGGTGGCATGAGCCGCTCCTCCACGCCGGGTTCCCCGGCCGGCCGCCCAGGCGCGCCGGCCGGTCACCGTGCGCACTCATTCGACTACACCGAAGACGAGGACGAGGTCGCCCTCGACCCCGCGCTGGTGACGTCGCCCGGTCACGGTGCCGTCGGCGTGTTCCAGGCCCCCCGGCCGGTCCCCCGCCGGACCCCACCGGCCGAACCCAGCACCGTGTCGGCCGGTGAGAACGCCGACATCGACTCCCCCTTCCTGGACCTCTTCGGCGGCGGGGCCCGGCCCGGCGCGACCCGAGCCGTCACGGCCGGCCCGAGCACCCGCGAGCAACCGGCGATCCCGCACCAGCCGCCACCCACCGCTAGCCCGGCACCAGCCCGTGCGGTTCCCGAAGTGGAGCCGCCGTGGACGCCCGCCGACCAGCCCGGCAGCGGTGTCCGACCCGTCGAGGCACGCCACGGAGGCGGCCACCCGACCGAGTCCCGGGTGCCGCATCAGGCCGGCGATCGGCGGCCGATGCGGCGTCCGCCGGACGAGCCCGCCCCGGCCACCGGCCCTGGGCCATCGGCGGCGACCACCGACCCCGCCGGCCGGCCAGCTGGCGCCCCGCCGAGCCGACCCCCGGCAC
>NZ_JAGPXZ010001442.1:0-548 GCF_018070305.1 Micromonospora sp. M51
CCTCACCGGGCGGGCGGTCGGGCGGGTGCTCGACCTCCGCCGTGACACCGGCGACCTGGCGGTGACCCTGGGGCCGGTGGACATCACCGACGTGATCCGCGACGGCACCTTCGCCAGTGACGGCCCGGTCGCGTTGGAGAACCCGACCCGGCACGACGCGGGCACGCCCTTCTGGGCGGAGTACGACGCCGACGGTGAGGGTGCCGGGGGCGTGGCCTCGACCGCCCCGGTCGCCCGGCAACGGCCTGACTCGACCTCGGGTGGGCGGCTCGGGGTGGCCCGCGCGGTGCGACAGGGAACCTTCGCCGCTCAGCGGCGGGTGGCCGGGTTCGCCGTCACCCCGATCTGTTGTGCCGGCGGTGTGGGCGCGCGGTTCAGTTACGACGGCGGCGGGATCCGCGTGGCGGGCACCGCGACGTTGCTGATGAAGCGGCCCACCGCCCGGTTCCACCTGGAGATTCGCGGCGCCACGGTCCGCCGGGCGGAGTTGCGGATCGGCGGGATGGCCGGGCTGCGGATCGAGATCGCCGGGGCCACCGACAGCCACC
>NZ_JAGPXZ010001443.1:0-548 GCF_018070305.1 Micromonospora sp. M51
TGGAACAAGGGGCATGGTTCCCTCTGCTCCTTCTTGCTGCCGTGCCGCTGGGGTGCTTGCCGCGCACTATTGCTTCGGTGAAGTCTCACAAGCCTTACGAGTTGCTGCGCGAACAATGACTCTGACGATGCGACCTGAGCATGAGAAATGCCCCCGGGTTAGCGGGGGCACCAGCATCACCAGATGGTGACTCGCTTCTCGGGGGCCAGCCACATCGGGTCGTTTTCGGTGACATCGAAGGCGTCATAGAAGGCGTCGATGTTGCGAACGATCTGGTTACTGCGGACCTCGGTGGGTGAGTGCGGGTCCGTGGCAATCTGTGTGCGCAGGGACTCGTCGCGCTGCTTTTCCCGCCAGATCCGGGCGTAAGACAGGAAGAACCGCTGCTGCCACGGCAGGCCGTCAATCGGTCCGGGTTCGGCTCCCGCAAAAGATATTTGCAGGGCTTTGAAGGCGATTCCCGCTCCGCCGAGGTCGCCGATGTTCTCGCCTATCGTCAGCGATCCGTTGACGTGCGGGCCGTCCGGCTGTAGTTGCAGCGGCACAAG
>NZ_JAGPXZ010001444.1:0-548 GCF_018070305.1 Micromonospora sp. M51
CGGGTGCTGGTCATCGGGGACGGGGTCGGTAAGGGCGTTCCGGCCGCCGCGGCGATGGGCCAGCTGCGTAACGCGCTGCGGGCGTACGTGCTGGAGGGCTTCGATCCGGGTGAGTCGCTGACCCGGCTCAACCGGCTGGTCGGCTCCACCGAGGGCCGATCCTTCGCGACGGTGGTCTGTCTGATGTTCAACCCCCGCACCGGTCGACTGCGGTACGCGAGCGCCGGTCATCCGTCCCCACTGCTGATTACCGGAGGCGACGTGGCGTTCCTGCACGACCGGGCGCTCGGTCCACCGGTCGGCGCCCTTCCCGGTGCCACGTACGAGTCGGTCGAGGCCGAGTTGCCGGCCGGCAGTCGACTGCTGCTCTACACCGACGGGCTGATCGAGGACCGTCAGATCGGCATCGACGCCTCACTCGCCCAGCTTCGCGTCGACGCGGCCACCCCGAGTGAGCACGTGGTGGATCTGATCGACGCGGTGGTCGAGCGGGTCACCGGGCGGCCGCGCCGCGACGACGTGGCGGTCCTCGCCCTGGAGGCGGCGGA
>NZ_JAGPXZ010001445.1:0-542 GCF_018070305.1 Micromonospora sp. M51
GCGACGAACTCGACGGTGCGCACGTGCCGGGGCATCCGGGCCGCCCGGTAGATGTCGGCGATCACCAGGTCGTACCGGTCGTCCGGGGTGGCGGTCAGGGCGTCCCGGGCGTCGGCGACCTCCACCCGCACCTGCGGCGGCAGCGGCGGCAGCTCCCGGGCCACCAGGTCGACCACCGCCGCATCCCGCTCGACGACCCGTTGCGGGGAGCCGGGCCGGGTGGCAGCCAACCAGCGGGGCAACGTCAACGCCCCGCCGCCCAGGTGCAGGACGCTCAGCGGCGCACCGGCCGGGGCCGCCACGTCCACCGCCGAGGCGATCCGCCGGACGTACTCGAAATGCAGGTGGCGCGGATCCTCGAGATCCACGTACGACTGCTCGACCCCGGCGGACAGCAGTGTCCGCCCGGTCCGGCGGACCGGGTCGGCGACCAGTTCCAGCCGGTCGGCGGCGCGGTTCATGTCCGGCACGCTAGCCGAGCCCATGGCCCTCCCGGCCGGTGGCCCGGCACGGCCGACGGACCGGCGGACCGGGGTCGCCCC
>NZ_JAGPXZ010001446.1:0-542 GCF_018070305.1 Micromonospora sp. M51
GTAGTTCGCGGCCACCGAGAACAGCCGTCCCAACGCCATCGCCTGCTGGGTGAACAGGTCCCGCGCGAGGGCGTCTCCCCGTTCGCCGTAACCGCGCACCAGCTTGGCCGCCCGGGCCACCGGCTCGGCGACGAGCGGATGGTCGGGGTACCGGGTCAGCCAGTACGGCAGCAGGTTGCGTTCGATGCCGGTCAACGAGGCGACGCTCTCCACGTCACCGGTGAAGCCGCAGGCGCAGGTGGGGTCCGGCTGGCCCGGGCCGAGCAGCCCGGTCAGCGGGATGTGCACATGGCCCAGCTCCCCCGCCATGCCTGCCGCACCGGCGATCACCCGACCGCTCTCGACCACCCCGCCACCCAGGCCGGTGCCGACGATCGCGGACACCGACGAACGGCTCATCGCCTCGGCACCGAAGTAGACGTGGTGGGCGTAGAGCGCTGCCGCGTTGCCGTCGTTGTGGTAGATCACCGGCAGGCCGAGCCGTCGCTCCAACGCACCCCGCACGTCGAAGCCGCGCCAGGCCGGTTGGGAGAAGTTGGTGG
>NZ_JAGPXZ010001447.1:0-539 GCF_018070305.1 Micromonospora sp. M51
CCCGGTCGACGTGATCCGGGCCAACCGCGGCCGGATCCGCCAGGTGCACGTCAAGGACCTCGACGTCGAGGCCGGCTTCGCCGACCTCGGTGACGGCGTCATCGACTTCGGCCGGATCTTCGCCCACGAGCGGGAGGCCGGCATCGAGGAGTACATCGTGGAGCGTGACGACGCGGGCACCGCGCCGCGCTCCCCCGCCGACGCCCTGGACACCGCCCGCGTCGGCTTCGACTACCTCGCCTCACTCCGGTACTGAAAACACCTCGGGGGACACACCTGATGAACAGGACCGCACTCGCGTCCGCCCTGCTGCTGGTGACGGCCGGCCTGGCCGTGCCACCGTCGGCAGCGGCCGCCGCGCCGGCCGCGCCGCCGGACAGCAGCTTCCAGAAAGTGACACTCAACGACTTCCCGGGCGAGCCGATCAGCCTCGCCGTGCTGCCCGACCTGCGGGTGCTGCACACCTCCCGCACCGGGGAGGTCCGCATCCACGACCCGCGCACCGGGCTGACCACCCTCGCCGCCGACATCCCGGTGTA
>NZ_JAGPXZ010001448.1:0-536 GCF_018070305.1 Micromonospora sp. M51
TTCGACGACATTCCGTTGGCCGGGATGACCGCCCCGGCGCTGACCACGGCGAGTCACCCGGTGGGGCGGATCGCCGTCGCCGCGGCCACCGCTGTGCTGGACGGACGCCCGGCGGCCCCGGTGACCCTCTTCCCGTCGGCCCTGGTGGCGCGGGCCAGCGCCTGAGTCGACGCCCGGCGGTTAACCCCGCACGGGCCGGGTAACCGGGGCGGACCTTACGTCCACCCCGAGGAGCGCCGACCCGTGTCCGACTCCGCGCCGTCGCACTGGGACCCGGCGCCGAGCCCGCGCGACGGCCGGTTGACCGCCCGCCACCACCCACCGGCGGCGCCGGGGCGCACCGGGCTGGTGCCGATGACCGGCCGCGACGGGGACCGGCTGGCAGTGGGGTACGTCCCGGAGCCGGCGGGCGACGGTTCGGCGTACCGGTTGGTGCTGCTCCTGCACGGTGCCGGCGGCTCGGCGCGACAGGGCCTGGACCTGCTGTTGCCGGTCGCGGACGCGCAGCACCTGCTGCTGGTCGCCCCGGACTCGTC
>NZ_JAGPXZ010000152.1:0-10253 GCF_018070305.1 Micromonospora sp. M51
GCCGACCCTCGCGGCCGCCGCCCGGGCCGCCGCGTCCGGAATGCTCCCCGTCGCCGCCCCGATCGGTCCGGTCGGCGCCGTGGCGCCGCTGCCGACGCCCGCCGGGGTCGGCGGGTCGGCCGCGGCCGGTGCCCCCGGGCCCGCCGTGGACCGGCTCTTCGCGGGCCTCGCGGCGCTCGGCACCCTGATCTTCGCCCAGCGGGTACGCCTGCTCGTCGCGCACCGGGTCGAGGACACGGCCGGGCTGGCCGCTGCCGAGGCGGCGGTGACCGCTGTCGACGAGGACCGGGCCGAGCTGCGGTTGTCGGTGAAGGAGAAGGACGACTTCTTCTCCACCTACTTCGTCAGCACCTGGTCGCCGTACCTGGTCCGGCTGTCGGCGCGGCTCCGGCTCACCCCGACCGGGGTGACGGTGATCTCGGTGCTCTTCGCGCTGGCGGCGGCGGTACTGTTCGGGGTCGGTGGGCGACCCGCGCTGGTCGGTGGCGCGGTGCTGCTCTATCTCGGCTTCGTACTGGACTGCGTGGACGGCCAACTGGCCCGCTACACCCGGCACTTCAGCGCCTGGGGCGGCTGGCTGGACACGATGGCGGACCGGGCCAAGGAGTACGTGGTCTACGCCGGTCTGGGCTTCGGGGTGAGCCACGCCGGGCTGGGTAACGGCTGGGCGCTCGCGATCGCCGCGATGACGTTGCAGACCGTCCGGCACATGACCGACACCTGGTACGGGGTGCTGCACGACGAGGCGGCCCGTCGGCCGCGTACGGCGACGAACGCCAGCGGCGGGATCGGTGACCGGCTCAACGCGGCGTCGACCCGGGTGCAGGCGGACACCGGTTCGCTGTCGTACTGGCTGAAGCGGACCGTGGTCTTCCCGATCGGTGAGCGGTGGGCGCTGATCGCGCTGACCGTGGCGCTGTTCAACCCGCTGGTCAGCCTGATCGCCGTGCTGGTCTGGGGGGTGCTGGCGTTCGCGTACACCGGTGCGCTGCGGACGCTGCGGGCCCGCTGGATGTGGGTGCCGGTGCTGGACACTGTCGACGCCACCCTGCACCGCGACGACGGCCCGTTGGCCCGCTGGTTGCCGGTGCTGCGCCCGATGGGGCCGCTGACCCTGGCGGTGATCGCCGCGCTCGGCCCGGCGGTGCTGCTGGTCGGGGCGCTGCTGAACGACGCGCCCGATCAGCTCCGGTGGGCGGTGCCGGTGGCGCTGCTGGTGCTGCTGGTCGGCGGCCTGGGCGCCGGGGCGGCGCACAACGGTCCGCTGGACTGGCTGGTCCCGGCGGCGTTGCGGGCCGCCGAGTACCTGTTCGCGATCGCCGTCGGCGTGGTCGGCGGGGTGCCCGGCTGGCTGATCTTCGGGTACGTCTTCGTGCTCACCGTGCACCACTATGACCTGACCGCCCGGCTGGAGAAGCGGCAGGCGGCACCGCCGCTGCACGCGGCGACGCTGGGTTGGGAGGGACGTTCGGTGCTGGTGGCGCTCGCGGCGATCGTCGGTATTGCGGGTGTCGGACTGGCTACACTCGGTGCGTACCTTCTCGTGGTTTTCGTGGTGAGCGTCGTCCTGGCCTGGTTCGTGCGACCGGCCCGTAGCGCGCGGGCGTCGGTCGCGCCGGCGGGCGTTGGAGGTGCCGCGCCGCGCTGACGGAGGGACGGCCGGATGACCCTGATCAGCTTCGTGGTGCCGGCCTTCCGGGTGCAGGGATACCTGCGGGAATGCCTGGACTCCATCCTCGGTCAGCCGGAGACCGACATCGAGGTGATCGCCGTCGACGACTGTTCGCCGGACGCCAGCGGCGACATCATCGACGAGTACGCGGCCCGCGACCAGCGGGTCCGCTCGGTCCGGTTGCCGGAGAACGTCGGCCTCGGTCCGGCCCGGAACATCGGGCTGGACCGGGCCGTCGGCGAGTACGTGTGGTTCCTCGACGGCGACGACTGGCTGGCGCCGGAGTGTCTGACCGACGTCGCCGAACGGTTGCGGGTCACCCGCCCGGACGTCCTGCTCGTCGATCACGTCCGCACCCACTGGAACAACACCGCCACCCGCAGCGCGATGGCGGAGGTGTTTCCGGAGTCACCGGGCTCGGGCACCTTCCGGTTGCGGGACCGGCCGCAGGCGATGCACCTGCTGCACACCGCGTGGAACCGGCTGGTCCGTCGGGAGTTCCTGGTCGACCTGGGGCTGCGCTTCGCGCCCGGCTGGTACGAGGACGTCTCGTTCAGCTACCCGGTGCTGATGGCGGCGCGGCGGATCGGCGTACTGGACCGGGTCTGTGTCAACTACCGCCAACGCCGCGCGGGCGCGATCACCCGGACCCGGGGTGACCGGCACTTCGAGGTCTTCCCGCAGTGGCACCGGGTCTTCCATCTGATGGATTCGTGGGGGTCGGCGACGGAGGCGCTGCGGCCGGCGGTCTTCGAACGGATGATCTGGCACTACCTGACGGTGCTCGGCAACGGTCAGCGGATCGCGCCGGAGCTGCGGGAGGCCTTCTTCGCGCAGATCACCGCCGACTACGAGCGTTGGCTGCCGCCCGGCGGCTATCCGGTGCCCGACGGGGTCGAGGGGATCAAACACAAGCTCGTCGCCACCGGCCGGTGGCGTACCTTCAGCGCGTTGCGGGCGGCCAGCCGGGCCCGGGACGCCGCCCGCCGGCGGGCCCGCACCGCTCGGCGCACTGTCGGCCCGGTTGCCCGGCGCGGTGCCCGGCTGACCCGCGACGGGCTGCTGCGCGAGTACTACCGGGCTGAGTTGCGACGTCCCGTCGACCCGACGCTCGCGGTGTACGCCGCGTACTGGTACCGGGGTTACTCCTGTAACCCGGCGGCCATCTACGAGGTCGCCCGCCGGTTGGCGCCGGGGGTGCGCGGGGTGTGGATCGTGCGCCGGGACCGGGTGGACGCCGTGCCGGCCGGGGTGGAGTACGTGGTGGCCGGCACGCCGGCGTACTACCGGGTGCTCGCCCGCGCCCGGTGGCTGGTCAACAACGTCAACTTCCCGGACTTCGTCCGCAAGCGACCGGAACAGGTGCACGTGCAGACCCACCACGGCACGCCGGTCAAGGTGATGGGGTTGGATCAGCAGCGCTACCCGATCGGCGCGGGCCGGATGGACTTCGCCGGGCTGCTGCGCCGGGTGGACCGCTGGGACTACAGCATCAGCGCCAACAGCTTCTCCACCCAGATGTGGGACCGGGCGTATCCGGCCACGTACACGACCCTGGAGGTGGGGTACCCGCGCAACGACCGCCTGGTCACGGCCGGTCCGGACGAGGTGCGTCGGCTCCGCGAAGAGTTCGGTCTCGACCCCGACGAGCAGGTCGTCCTGTACGCCCCGACGCACCGCGAGCACCTGCCCGGCTACCGGCCACCGTTCGACCCGGACCGCTTCGTGCAGGCGTTGGGGGACTCGGGCCGGCTGCTGATGCGCAGCCACTACTTCCACGACCGGGATCGACGTCCGGGTCGGCCGAAGGACTGGGAGCGGGTGCGGGACGTCAGCGGTCACCAGCGGGTGGAGGATCTCTACCTGGTGGCGGACGTGCTGGTCACCGACTACTCGTCGGCCATGTTCGACTACGCGGTGCTGGACCGGCCGATCGTGCTCTACACCCCGGACTGGGAGGCGTACCGGCTGGCCCGGGGTGTCTACTTCGACGTCACCGCCGAGCCGCCGGGCGCGGTGGCCGCCACTTTCGCCGACCTTCTCGATGCGTTCCGCACCGATGCGGTGCGCTCGGACTCGGCAGCGAAGGCGCGTGAACAGTTCCGGGCCCGGTTCTGCACAATGGACGACGGGCTGGCGGCGGAGCGGGTGGTGCGCCAGGTGTTCCTCGGAGAGCCCGGCGAGAGGTCCACGCACTGCTGATCGGCCGTCTGTCGTGTAATAGCAGCGACATCGATCGAACATAAGACGTTTACCCGATGTGCTAACGCCATGATCCTGGTCACAGTCTTGGAGGGTTCGGCCGACGCGCTGGGGGGGAAGACGGTGAGCACCGTCACGCTCAAGGATGTGACCAAGGTTTTCCGGGATGGCACTGTTGCCGTCGACAGCATCAATCTCGATGTCAACGACGGTGAGTTCATGGTGCTGCTCGGGCCATCCGGGTGCGGCAAGTCGACGGTGCTGCGAATGATCGCCGGGTTGGAGGAACCCACCACCGGTGCGGTGATGCTCGACGGCGAGTTGGCCAACGACCTCCCCCCACGGGACCGCAAGATCGCCATGGTCTTCCAGGACTTCGCCCTCTACCCCCACATGACAGTTGGCGACAACATCGCGTTCCCGCTGCGGCTGGCCGGGATCGAGCCCGAGCCGAGGGGTGAGCGGGTCAGCGACGTGGCGAGCGCGCTGGGCATCGGTGACGTGCTGGCCCGCAAGCCGGGTCAGCTCTCCGGCGGGCAACGGCAGCGGGTGGCGATGGGTCGGGCGATCGTCCGCCGGCCCGGCCTGTTCCTGATGGACGAGCCGCTGTCGAACCTGGACAGTGGTCTTCGTGCCGAGCTGCGCGCGGAGATCTCGGGCCTGACCCGTGAGCTGGGCGTCACCACCGTCTACGTCACGCACGACCAGGCCGAGGCGCTCACCATGGCCGACCGGGTGGCCATCATGCGCCGCGGCGTGCTCCAGGACGTGGGCACCCCGACCCAGGTGTACGGCCGGCCGGCGACGCTGTACGTGGCGGCGTTCCTGGGCAGCCCACGGATGAACCTGCTGGAGGCGTCGGTCTACGTCCACCTCGACCGGTACGTCACGCTCAACCTCGGCGACCAGTCGCTCTACCTGCCCTGGAACGACATCCGCAGTCGGGCGGTGGCGCACTACCACGGTGAGCGGATCGTGGTCGGCATGCGTGCCGAGGCGCTCACCCCGGTCGCCCCGGACAGCCCCGGTGACGTGCTGCGCGGGCGGATCCGCTACCTGGAACACCACGGGCACGAGTCGTTGGCGTTCCTCGACATCGGCGCGACCGCGATCATGGTGGACGAGATGGGCACCCCGCTCGATCCGCCGCCGGTCGGCCAGCGCGGCCTGCGCCGGTTCGGCTCGGTGATGCAGCGGCTCACCGGCAAGCCGGTGGAGGCGCAGGAGCCCGCGACAAGTGGCGTCCAGACCAGCGTGCTCCCCGATCCGGGCCGGCACCACCGACGGCCGGCGGAGCTGGCGGTGCGGCTGGCGCCGTACCCGGCGGTCAGTGCCGGTCACCCGCTCGCCGTCTCGGTGCGGATGGACGCGCTGCACTTCTTCGACGAGCGTGGCGACCGGATCGACGTGGGGTGGCGCTGACGACGCGCCGGAGCGGGGTGGCGGACCGGCCACCCGGTGCCCTACCGTCTGCCCACCCAGTCCACAGTGCAAGAGCATCGAGAGGGGTCCCCGTGTCGGGTGACCGTCCCAGCCCGCTCGTGATCGAGCGCATCCTGCGCGATCGCGAGGGCATCTGGCAGCAGATCGTGGCCGAGCGTGACCTCAACGGCCTGACCGGGCGGATGCTGACCAGCTCCGCCATCGCGTTGGCCTGTTACGGGGCGGTGTTGGGCTTCTTCCACAGCCCGCTGATGGCGCTGACCTCGGCGTTGAAGCTGCCACTGCTGTTCCTGGTCACGCTGGCCATCTGCCTGCCCACGCTCTACCTGTTCAACCTGGTCTTCGGCGCCCGGCTCTCGGTGCGGCAGTCGTTGGCACTGGTGATGGTGGCGATCACCGTCACCTCGATGCTCGCTGTGGCGTTCGCGCCGATCAGTCTGTTCTTCCTGATCACCGCCAACGACTACGGGTTCTTCAAGCTGCTCAACGTGGCGATCCTGACCCTGTCGGCGCTGGTCGGGTTGCGCTTCCTGACCAGCGGCATGCAGGTGCTCAACGACCACGGCCTGCTCGCGCCGGAGGCTCCTACCGCCAAGGCCACCGAGCAGGTCACCGCCCCGGCGCCGGTCCAGGCCGTGCCGGCCGCGGTGCCCGCCGGGGCGACGCCGGTCGGCACTCCGCCCGCCGGTCAGAGCGCCGCTGCGGTGGCCGTGCCGGCCGGGGCGGCGGTGGCCGAGTCGACGTCGAACGGCGCGGTGACCACCGCGCCAGCTCCGGCTCAGGTTCCGGCGCAGTGGACCGGGCAGCCGGCCGGTGCCTCGTTCCCGCCCGGCTACCCGCCGCAGCGCCCGTGGGACAACGCTCCGATCCGACGCGGCGAGCCGACGCAGCGGCCGGCGAGCATGACCCTGCTCTACATCTGGATCCTGCTCTTCGGTTTCGTCGGCACCCAACTGGCCTGGACGCTGCGGCCGTTCTTCGGTGACCCGGGTCAGGACTTCGCCTTCTTCCGCAGCATCGACGGAAACTTCTACGCGGAGATCCTGCGCACCATCGCCAACCTCTGAGCGTGCCCGGTCGGCGGATCTCCGCTGGTTGCCGGCCTGGTTACCGGTGAGTAACGTCGGGTCATGACTATCGACTCCCGCCAGGTGGCGGCCGGCATTCTGGAAGCGGTGCCGTTCGCTCGTACGCTCGGACTTGAGTTCGTCGAGGTGGCACCCGAGGCGGAGGGTGGCGTCCGGGCGGTCGTCCGGCTGCCCGACTCGCCGGCCACCCACAACCACATCGGCGGGCCACACGCCGGCGCCATGTTCACCCTCGGCGAGACGGCCTCCGGCGCGGTCGTGCTGGCCGCCTTCGGGCAGCTGCTCGACCGGGCCGTGCCGTTGGCCGTCCGGGCCGACATCGCCTACCGGAAACTCGCGATGGGGCCGGTGCTGGCCACCGCGCGACTCGGCCGGCCGGCCGCCGAGGTGATCGAGGAGCTGGAGGCCGGGCAGCGTCCGGAATTCCCGGTCGCCGTGGAGATCGCCACCGAGAGCGGAAAGCCAACCGCGGTGATGACAGTGATCTGGACGCTGCGACCGAACTGAACCGCCTCGGGGCGGCGGAAATGGGTTTGCGGGTCCAGCAGGGTGGATAGATTCGTACCGTGCTGGGCCTACCTGCTCACGTGACCGCCTGTCTCTTCGATCTGGACGGTGTGCTGACGCAGACCGCCCGCGTACACAACGCCGCCTGGACGCAGACCTTCGACGAGTTTCTCCGCCAGCGCGCCGCGGCCTCCGGCACGCCGTTCCAACCATTCGATCCCGGCCCGGACTACAACCGCTACGTCGACGGCCGGCCCCGGGCCGACGGCGTCCGGTCGTTCCTCGCCTCCCGGGGGATCGTGCTGCCCGAAGGCGACCCGGACGACCCGCCTGAGGCGGAAACCGTCAACGGCCTGGGCAACCGCAAGAACGTCCTGCTGCTGCACCGTCTGCGCAGCGCCGGTGTCGAGGTCTACCCGGGCTCGGTGCGCTACCTGAAGGCGGCGACCGCGGCCGGGCTGCACCGCGCCGTGGTCACCGCGAGCGCGAACGGAGCCGAGGTGGTCGCCGCCGCCGGATTCGAGTCACTGCTGGAGGCCCGGGTCGACGGGCTGGTCGCCCGCGCCCAGGGACTGCGCGGCAAACCACACCCCGACACCTTCCTCGCCGGGGCCAGGCTGCTCGGCGTCGACCCGACACAGGCCGCCGTCTTCGAGGACGCGCTCTCCGGGGTGGCCGCCGGGCGCGCCGGCGGCTTCGGTTATGTGATCGGCGTCGACCGGGTCGGGCAGGCTGACGAGCTGCTCGCTCACGGCGCCGACATCGTCGTGACGGACCTCGCCGACCTGCTCGACGTCACCGACCCACCGACGCCCACCCCCACCGCCACCGAACGGGGCTCCGCATGATTCGTGAGCGCGCCTATCCGGTCGAGCCGTGGCACGTCCGGGAGACCCGGCTGGACATGGACGTGCTGGCCCAGTCGGAGTCGGTCTTCGCGCTCTCCAACGGGCACGTCGGCCTGCGGGGCAACCTCGACGAGGGCGAGCCGCACGGCCTGCCCGGCACCTACCTCAACTCGTTCTACGAGCTGCGTCCGCTGCCGTACGCCGAGGCGGGCTACGGCTTCCCCGAGTCCGGGCAGACCATCGTCAACGTCACCAACGGCAAACTGATCCGGCTGCTCGTCGACGACGAACCGCTCGACGTGCGCTACGGCGAGCTGCTCGCCCACGAGCGGATCCTCGACATGCGAGCCGGGACGCTGCACCGGGAACTGCACTGGCGCTCGCCCGCCGGCCGTGAGGTCAAGGTGCGCAGCACCCGCCTCGTCTCGTTCACCCAGCGGTCCGTGGCCGCCATCAGCTACGAGGTGGAGGCCGTCGACGGCCCGCTGCGGCTGATCGTGCAATCCGAGTTGGTGGCAAACGAGTCGCTGCCCGCGCAGAGCAAGGACCCCCGGGTCGCGGCGGTGCTGGAGTCGCCGCTGCTGGCCGAGGAGGAGTTGACCACCCCCGACGGCGGGCAGCTGATCCACCGCACCAAGGTCTCCGGTCTCCGGGTCGCCGCCGCCATGGAGCACGAGGTGCACGGCCCGGACCACACCACCATCGAGTCAGAGGGCTACCAGGACTGGGTGCGCACCACGATCGCCTGCGTGCTCAAGCCCGGCGAGAAGCTGCGGGTGATCAAGTACCTGACGTACAGCTGGTCGAGTCGCCGGTCACTGCCGGCGCTGCGCGACCAGGTCGGCGCGGCACTGGCCGGCGCCCGGCTGGACGGGTGGGACGGGCTCCACCGGGAGCAGCGCAACTATCTCGACGCGTTCTGGGACGCCTCCGACGTGCTGGTCGAGGGCGACCCGGAGGTGCAGCAGGCGGTCCGGTTCGGTCTCTTCCACGTGTTGCAGGCCGGCGCGCGCGCCGAGCAGCGGCCGATCTCGGCGAAAGGGCTGACCGGCCCCGGTTACGACGGCCACGCCTTCTGGGACACCGAGATGTTCGTCCTGCCGGTGCTCACGTACACCCAGCCGAGCGCGGTACGCAGCGCGTTGCAGTGGCGGCACAGCACGCTGGATTCGGCGCGGGAACGGGCCGAGACGCTCAACCTGCGGGGCGCCGCCTTCCCCTGGCGGACCATCGAGGGCCCGGAATCATCCGGTTACTGGCCGGCCGGCACCGCCGCCTTCCACATCGCCGCCGACATCGCCGACGCGGTGCGCCGCTACGTGATGGTCACCGGGGACACCCAGATGGAACGGGAGATCGGGCTGGAGCTGCTGGTGGAGACCGCCCGGCTGTGGCGCTCGATCGGCCACCACGACCGGCACGGGCGGTTCCACATCGACGGTGTCACCGGCCCGGACGAGTACACCGCTGTGAAGAACGACAACGTCTACACCAACCTGATGGCGCAGCGGAACCTGCTCGCCGCCGCCGACGTGGTGATGCGCTACCGGGACGAGGCGTTCCACCTCGGGGTCACCGACGAGGAGGCCGCGAGCTGGCGGGACGCCGCCACCTCCATGCACGTCCCGTACGACGACGAACTCGACGTGCACCAACAGGTCGAGGGCTTCACCCGGCTCCAGGAGTGGGACTTCACCCACACCCCGGCGGAGAAGTACCCGCTGCTGCTGCACTACCCGTACTTCGAGCTGTACCGCAAGCAGGTGGTCAAGCAGGCCGACCTGGTGCTCGCCATGCACTGGCGGGGGGACGCCTTCACCCCCGAGGAGAAGGTCCGCAACTTCCTCTACTACGAGCGCCGCACCGTACGCGACTCGTCGTTGTCGGCCTGCACCCAGTCGGTGCTCGCCGCCGAGGTGGGCCACCCCGAACTCGCGCACACCTACCTGCGTGAGGCAGCGCTGATGGACCTTCACGACCTCAACGAGAACACCCGCGACGGCGTACACATGGCGTCGCTGGCCGGTGCGTGGCTCGCCCTGGTCAGCGGGTTCGGTGGTCTGCGGGACCACGACGGCGGGCTGTCCTTCGCCCCCCGGCTCTCCAGCCGGCTCAGCCGGTTGGAGTTCTCGCTGCAGTGGCGCGGGCTGGCGTTGCGGGTGGACGTCCGACCGCACCAGACGACGTACTCGCTGCGCCACGGTGGCCCGGACGACGTGGTGGAGCTGCGCCACCACGACCAGCTACTGCGGGTGACCTGCGACGAGCCGGTGACCGTGCCGGTGCCGCCGGCCGATCCGTCCGGCCCCGCGCCCGAGCAGCCACCGGGCCGCTCGCCGCTGCTGCGGCTGCCCGAGCGCGAACAGTGACGGGTGGGGCGGGAGTGTTCCCGCCCCACCCGCACTGGTCGATCAGACCGGCTCGCCGGTCGACGGACGGCCGATCGCGTCCCTGGGCGCCGCCGCCTGCGGGTCGTCGGGCCGCCGGGCCGTC
>NZ_JAGPXZ010001449.1:0-535 GCF_018070305.1 Micromonospora sp. M51
TGACCGACGCGGAGATCCGCGAGCGGATGGCCGGCAACCTGTGCCGCTGCGCGGCGTACCCGCACATCGTCGCGGCCGTGCGTGAGGCGGCGTCGTCGTCGTGAGGGCCTTCCGTTACCACCGGCCCGCCGACGTGGCCGAGGCGGTCGCCGTGCTGGCGGCCGAACCGCAGGCCGCCTACCTGGGCGGCGGCACCAACCTGGTGGACCTGATGAAGCTCGGGGTGCAACGCCCCGACGTGCTGGTGGACGTGACCCGGCTGCCGCTGGACACCGTCGAGGAGCTGCCCGACGGCGGGCTGCGGATCGGCGCGACCGTCCGCAACAGCGACCTGGCGGCCCACCCGGTGGTGCGCCGCGACTACCCGGTGCTGGCCCGTGCCCTGCTCGCCGCCGCCTCCGGGCAGCTGCGCAACATGGCCACCACCGGCGGCAACCTGTTGCAGCGCACCCGCTGCGTCTACTTCCAGGACACCGGCAAGGCGTGCAACAAGCGGGAGCCGGGCAGCGGTTGCGCCGCCCTGCACGGGCAGAAC
>NZ_JAGPXZ010001450.1:0-533 GCF_018070305.1 Micromonospora sp. M51
GTGCTGCACGTCCCCGACAGGCACCTCCACCCGACCGGCTGGCAGCTGATCCGGACGGTCGTGGAGCAGTTCGGCATCGACGTGGTGATCGACACCGGGGACATCACCGACTGGGGCAGCGAACCGGAGGCCTCCTTCGTCGGCTCGATCGGCGTGCTGAAGAAGCCGTACGTCTTCATCCGGGGCAACCACGACTCCGGCAAGACCGCCGCCGCGGTGGCCCGCCAGCCGAACGCGATAGTCCTGAACAACACCACCACGACCGTCGCCGGGCTGACCATCGCCGGCATCGGCGACCCGCGTTTCACCCCGGACAAGAACACCTCCCCGGCCGGCAGCGGACTGACCCAGCAGGTGGCCGACCAGGTGATCGGGGCCGGCAACCAGCTCGCCGTGACGATCCGCAACTCACCGCGACCGGTCAACATCGCTCTCGTGCACGACCCGGCGTCGGCCGGGCCGCTCGCCGGCACCTGCCCGCTGGTGCTGGCCGGGCACACCCACGCCCGGCAGGTGTCCAAACTGCCGGAAAC
>NZ_JAGPXZ010001451.1:0-531 GCF_018070305.1 Micromonospora sp. M51
GTCCACCGCAGCGGGGGCGCCCGTTGCGGTGAGCTTCTGGTGCTACTGCTTCTCGGTGAAGCCGAACTGGATGACGCCCTCGTCGTCGACGGTCGCGTCCACCGACGCGTCACCGAGCAGCTCGGCGGCGTCCTCGTCCAGGAAGATCCGGGCGCCCTGGTTGTCGACCACCCGATCGCCCTGCACCGGCTCGGGCACCAGCTCGACGGTGAGCGAGCCGGCCTCGGTGTCGGCGGCGATTCGCACCCCACCGTCCTGGGCGACGTCCTGCTGATTGGCGAGGTCACGAATGACGAGCACGGCGTTATCGGTCATGGTGAGCATGAGTGGAACTCCTCGTGGATTCTCGGCTCGCTGTCGAATACGGCACGGACCGGACAGTCGGGCCCGCCTACGAGCACGCGTGGGAGGCGACAGAGGGGCGACCGGTCATCGCCGTCGCTTCGGATCGGGGCAGCTGACGGCCCCGTCACTTCCTCCGTGCCCGCTGGCGGACCATCCGTCAAAGAGAGCCGGAGCAGTGGAGAGCGG
>NZ_JAGPXZ010001452.1:0-529 GCF_018070305.1 Micromonospora sp. M51
GCGGCACACCGTCCTGGGCGGACGCGCTCGCCCCGTACGTCGAGCAGCGGTGGCGGCTCACCGAGTTGACGGTCAGCTACCGCACCCCCGCCGAGATCATGGCGGTGGCCGCCGACGTACTGGCCGAGATCGACCCGGCACTGCGGCCGCCGCGCTCGGTGCGGGAGAGCGGCGTACCCCCGTGGGACCGGGCGGTGCCCGACGGGCGGTTGGCTGCGGAGTTGGTGGCCGAGGTGACCCGGGAGGCCGCCGGGCTGACCGAGGGTCGGCTCGGGGTGCTGGTGCCGGCCGGCCGGGTGGGCGAGTTGGGCGCGGCGGTCACCGCGGCCCTGCCGGAGGCCGCCGTCGGCGAGCATCCGGAGCTGGAGAGCCGGGTGGTGGTGCTGACCGTCGCACAGGCCAAGGGGTTGGAGTTCGACTCGGTGCTGGTGGTCGACCCGGACCGGATGGTGGCCGAGTCACCGCGCGGACGCAGCGACCTGTACGTGGCCCTGACCCGCGCCACCCAACGCCTAGGAGTCCTCCGCCC
>NZ_JAGPXZ010001453.1:0-529 GCF_018070305.1 Micromonospora sp. M51
CACCAAGCACCTCGCGCTGGCCGCGCTGACCGACCGGGAACCGGTCCGGCTGCTCGGCGGGTTCGTCTACCTGAGCCTGACCCGCAACAGCGGCGCGGCCTGGAGCATCGGTGCCGACCACACCTGGGTCTTCCCGCTGATCACCATCGGGGTGGTCGGCTGGATCGTCTGGATGGCACTGCGCCTGCGCTCGCTGCCCTGGGCGGTCTCCCTCGGCCTGGTGCTGGGTGGCGCGTTGGGCAACCTCGTCGACCGGATCTTCCGGGCGCCGTCCCCCTTCCACGGGCACGTGGTCGACATGATCAGCCTCTTCGACCCGTACGGTCAGGTCTGGCCGGTGTTCAACCTGGCCGACAGCTCGCTGGTCTGCGGTGTGCTGCTGGCCGTCCTGTTGGAGCTGACCGGCCGGCAGCGTGACGGCCGGCGGGCGGGGCGCGACGACGACCCGGCCACCACGGACGCCGCGTCGGGCGCCGAGCAGCGGGAGCGGGCATGACCTCCGCGTTCGCCGCTGGCGGCGACCACCGTT
>NZ_JAGPXZ010001454.1:0-529 GCF_018070305.1 Micromonospora sp. M51
GTGGAAGGACCTGGCCGGGCACGAGATCAGCCGGCCGATCCCGCGGATCACCTGGCACGACGCGATGGCCCGGTACGGCTCGGACAAGCCGGACCTGCGCTACGGCGTCGAGCTGACCGAGCTGACCGAGTACCTGCGTGGCACCGAGTTCCGGGTGTTCGCCGGGGCGATCGATGCGGGCGGCTACGTCGGCGCGGTGGTCATGCCGGGCGGCGCGGCGCAGAGCCGCAAGGAGCTGGACGGCTGGCAGGACTGGGAGAAGGCGCGGGGCGCGCGCGGCCTGGCGTACGTGGTGCTGGACGCCGAGACCGGCGAGGCGCGCGGCCCGGTGGCGAAGAACCTCTCCGCCGAGCACCTGGGCGGGCTCGCCGACGCGGTCGGCGCCAAGCCGGGCGACGCGGTCTTCTTCGCGGCGAGCGCCACCACCCGGGAGGCGCAGGAGCTGCTCGGGGCGGCCCGGGTCGAGATCGCCAAGCGGTCCGGCCTGATCGACGAGAGCGCCTGGGCGTTCTGCTGGGTGGTCGACGCG
>NZ_JAGPXZ010001455.1:0-528 GCF_018070305.1 Micromonospora sp. M51
GGGTGAGCAGCAGGTCCAGCCAGTGCACCTGCTCGGCGGTCTGCACCTTCGGCAGCATGATGCAGTCCAGGTTGGCGCCGGCACCCTCGACGACCTCGATGACGTCCCGGTAGGTCCACGGGGTGGTCAGGTCGTTGACCCGGACCACCCGGGTCTTTCCGGCCCAGTCACCCTCGTTGAGCGCGGCCACGATGTTCTTGCGCGCGTCCGGCTTGGCCAGCGGGGCGACGGCGTCCTCCAGGTCGAGGAAGACCTGGTCGGCCGGGAGCCCCTGGGCCTTGCCGAGCATCTTCACGCTGGAACCCGGTACGGCGAGGCAGGACCTGCGGGGGCGACCGACTGCGGCCATGGATGCGCTCCTTCCAGCGTCCGGCGGGCACGCCGACGCCACCTGACGACAGATCCGAAACCTTAACGATCCCAAAGGTCGTTGTGACGCCACGGTAACCTCGCGCCATGACCGGGGTGAATGGACCTGTGGAAGATCTCACTGGGCGTCGACTGGTGGTGGTGACCGGGGCCAGCTCC
>NZ_JAGPXZ010001456.1:0-528 GCF_018070305.1 Micromonospora sp. M51
CCACGGTGGTGGTCTTACCCACCCCGAACCCGCCGGCGATCAGGATCTTGACCGGGATCGGCGGTGCGGCCGGCCTACCGACCGGAGGCGGCACCGACCCCTGCTCCGAGGAGGGCCGGTATGGCGGCGGTGCGGTCGGCGGTGGCCCGGCCCGACCGACTATCGGCCCGGTGCCCGAAGACATGCCGTAACGCGCGGTGGCGCTGTTCGCGGCGACCCCGCCGAGCGGGGCGGCCGGCCATTCAGGAGATCGCACGGAGTCCATCAATCACTCGCAGGATGAGATCGGGGTCGACAGCGTCGTCGGTGTCGGTGACGTGCACGTCCAGGTGCCCGGCGGCGCGCAGGTCGCCGACCAGGACCCGGACCACGCCGAAGTGCAGTCGGGCGCGGGCCGAGATCTCGGCCACCGAGATCGGCTCGACGCACAACGCGATGATCGTCTGAAGTTCCGGTGCCAGCAGGGCCCCGGTCGGGCCGCCCCACCCGGGGCTGTCCATGCGAATGGTCACCTGGGTCTCCAGCCCG
>NZ_JAGPXZ010000153.1:0-10227 GCF_018070305.1 Micromonospora sp. M51
AAGCTGCGGAAGTAGGCCCCTGATGGCACTGCTCGAAGTTGAAGATCTCGCCGTCACGTTCGCCCGCCGCGGTCAGCGGGCCGTGCACGCTGTCGACGGGGTGTCCTTTTCGGTCGACGCCGGTGAGGTGGTCGGCCTGGTCGGTGAGTCCGGCTGCGGCAAGAGCGTCACCTCGCTCGCGATCATGGGTCTGTTGCCCAAGCAGCCGGGCCTGCGGGTCGGCGGCAAGGCCGTCTTCGACGGCACCGACCTGCTCCAGCTCGACGACCGGTCGCGGCGGGACATCCGGGGCCGGGACATCGCGATGATCTTCCAGGATCCGCTCTCCTCGCTGAACCCGGTGATCCCGATCGGGTTGCAGGTGACCGAGGTGCTCACCCGGCACCGGGGGATGAAGGGTGAGACCGCGGCGAAGGAGGCGGCGGCGCTGCTCGACCGGGTCGGCATCCCCGACCCGAAGCGGCGGCTGAAGGAGTACCCGCACCAGCTCTCCGGTGGGATGCGCCAGCGTGCGCTCATCGCGATGGCGGTGGCCTGCCAGCCGCGGCTGCTGATCGCCGACGAGCCGACCACCGCGCTCGACGTCACCATCCAGGCCCAGATCCTGGAGCTGCTGAAGGAACTGGTCCGGGACTCCGGCACCGCGCTGTTGATGATCACGCACGATCTGGGCGTGGTGGCCGGCATGTGCGACACCGTGAACGTGCTCTACGGCGGCCGGGTGGTGGAGACGGCCCGCCGACGCCCGCTGTTCCGCCAGCCGCGTCACCCGTACACGGTGGGTCTGCTCGGTTCGGTGCCGCGCCTGGACGCCGGGCGGGGCGAGAAGCTCAACCCGATCCCCGGTTCGGTCCGCGACCTGCTGCCCTGGCCGGACGGTTGTGCCTTCGCCCCGCGCTGCTCCCGACGGATCGACGAGTGCGTGGGCGAGCCGCCGGAGCTGGTGCAGGCGTACGACGGACGTAGCTACCGGTGCGTGAACCCGGAGCCGGTGCCCGGCACGGTGCCCGCCCCGCGCGAGGAGGAATCAGCGTGAGCGAGCGTAGCGAGCGAACCGAGAACGACGTCCTCGTCGAGGTGCGCGATCTGAAGGTGCACTTCCCGATCAAACGGGGGGTGCTCTTCGACCGGGTGGTCGGCCAGGTGAAGGCCGTCGACGGGGTCGACCTGAGCATCGCGCGGGGCAAGACGTACGGCCTGGTGGGTGAGTCCGGCTGCGGCAAGTCCACGTTGGGTCGGGCGCTGCTCCAGCTCACCCCGCCGACCGCCGGTGAGGTCAGCTTCGACGGTGTCGAGTTGACCACGCTGCCGCCCGGCAAGCTGCGCGGCATGCGTCGCCGGATGCAGATGATCTTCCAGGACCCGATGTCCAGTCTCGACCCCCGGCAGAACGTCGAGTCGATCCTGACCGAGGGCCTGCAGACCCACGGGATCGGCGCCGACCGCACCGACCGTCGACGGATCATCGGCGAGACCCTGGACGCGGTCGGGCTGCCGCGCTGGGCGCTGTCCCGTTACCCGCACGAGTTCTCCGGCGGGCAGCGGCAGCGCATCGGCATCGCCCGCGCGCTGGTCCTCGGGCCGGAGCTGATCGTCGCCGACGAGCCGGTCTCGGCGCTCGACGTGTCGATCCAGGCCCAGGTGGTCAACCTGCTGGACGAACTCCAGGACAGCCTGGGGCTGACCTACCTGGTGATCGCGCACGACCTCGCGGTGGTCCGGCACATCTCCGACACGGTCGGCGTCATGTACCTGGGGGCGTTGGTCGAGGAGGCGCCGAGCGACCGGCTCTACAACGAGCCGCTGCACCCGTACACGCGGGCGCTGATGTCCGCGGTGCCGGTGCCGGACCCGGACGTGGAGGACCGCCGGGAGCGGATCCTGCTCGCCGGTGACCTGCCGTCGCCGGCCAACCCGCCGTCCGGCTGCCGCTTCCACACGCGCTGCCCGTGGGCGCAGCCCACCCGCTGCGCCGACGAGCGACCGGTGTTGCGGGAGATCGGTGGCAGCCGGGTGGCGTGTCACTTCGCCGAGCAGATCGCCAGTGGCGAACTGCGTCCGCACGGGGTCAGCGCGCAGATCGTCCGGCCCGAGGGCGAGGGGGACGCGCCGGGCGTGGTCTCCGCGCCCACCGAGCCCGGTTCGTACGTCTGAGCCGCAGGACGCGGTGCCGGCGGTCGTCAGCCCTCGGGGCGGTTCAGCAGCCCCACCGCGACGCCGTGCACCGCGTCCAGCCCGGCCGGGTCGGCCAGCGTGACCGACGTGCCGGTCACCGCGTACCACTCGTCCGCGTCCTTGTACTGCACCCGCACCGTGACCTTGCCGTCCGCGTACTCGGTGCGCAGCGTCAGGTCCCCGGTGACGACGCCGACCTCGTCGGTCATCACGCCGCCCGGGCCGGGCACGATGTCGGTGGTGCGGCTCTGCGGGCCGGCCGCGCCGCCGGAATCCGCGACCATGCCGGCACCTGGCACGGCGGCGGGAGTCTCGGCGGTGCCGTCGGCGGTCATGCCGGCGGCGGACGGGACGCCCTCCCCGGCGGCGGTCACGATTCGCTCCCCACTCAACAGCCCTCCAACATGTCGGTCAGTGCGGCCTTCTCGGCGCTGGTCACCGTCAGCCGCCAGTAGTGCTTGACCGTCACCCAATCCTGGGCGTATTTGCACCAGTACGATCGGTTTGCCGGCTTCCACTGGGACGGGTCCTGGTCACCCTTTGCCCGGTTCGACGAGGCGGAAACCGCGAACAGCTGCGGACGGGTGGTGTCGTTGGCGAAGTCGCCGCGCTTCGCGTTGTCCCACTCGTCGGCACCCGAGCGCCACGCGTTGGCCAACGGCACCATGTGATCGATGTCCACGTCGGAGGGATCCGAGAAGCTGCGACCGTCGTACACGCTCTCCCAGCGCCCACCGACCACGTTGCAGCCGGAGAGCTTCACGTCCTTGCCGTCGCGCTGGAGGATGCTGTCCCGGACGTCGCAGTTCTTGCCGGTGTCCCGCCAGTGCGGGAAGCGGTCCCGGCTGTAGCCCTTCATCGAGCCGGCGGTGGCGACGGTGAGCTCGCTCAACTGCTCCACCGCGTTGCCGCCGTCACTCGGCGGCGGGGTGGCCGGCTCATCCGGCGGGACGCAACCGGCCACGCCGAGCGCCAGCGCCGCGGCAAGCGCAGCCACCGCCGCTCGCGGTCCTGATCTGGTACGCACAGACGACACCTCTCCAGCTTGGGGGCTCCCGGCGATTGCGCACAGTACCCGGGAACGGTTTCGGCGTTTCGTGGCGTCTCCCACATGATGCAAGGCAGATTGGTGGGATGACCGCACCCGTGCCGGCCGCAGCCCTCCGGATGGGCACCACCGCCGGCCGGGGCACGCTGCTCGCCGCCGTACTCGCCTCTGGCATGGTCTTCCTCGACAGCACTGTCGTCAACGTGGCGCTGCCGAGGCTCGGGCAGGATCTCGGCGCGAACGTCGCCGATCTCCAGTGGACCATCAACGGCTATCTGCTGATGCTGGCGGCGTTCGTGTTGCTCGGTGGTGCGCTGGGGGACCGCTTCGGCCGGCGACGCATCTTCCTCATCGGCGTGGTCTGGTTCACCGCCGCCTCCGTGCTCTGTGGGCTCGCCCAGGACACCGGTTGGCTGATCGGAGCGCGGTTCCTCCAGGGCGCCGGCGGCGCGCTGCTCACGCCCGGGTCGCTGTCGGTGCTCCAGTCGAGCTTCCACCCCGACGACCGGGGCCGCGCGATCGGTGCCTGGGCCGGGCTGTCCGGCGTGTCCACCGCGCTGGGCCCGTTCATCGGCGGCTGGCTCATCGACGCGCTCTCCTGGCGCTGGATCTTCTTCCTCAACCTGCCGATCGCCGTGCTGGTGCTGCTGGCCGCGCTGCGCTGGGTGCCCGAGGGACGGGATCGGGCACGACGTCGGTTCGACGTCGCCGGAGCCCTCCTCGGAGCGCTCGCGCTCGCCGGCGTCACCTACGCCCTGATCGACGCGCCGGCTCGCGGGTTCGACTCCGCCGAGGTGCTGATCGCGGCAGCGGTCGGTGTGCTCGCCGCGGTGGCCTTCGTGCTGCTGGAGCGGCGGCGGGGCGACGCCGCGATGCTGCCCACCGGGCTGTTCAGCAGCCGACTCTTCTCGGTGCTGAACCTCTTCACGGTGGTCGTCTACGCGGCGCTCGGCGGCTTCACCTTCTTCTTCGCCGTCTACCTGCAGAACGTGGTCGAGTGGTCGGCCTTCCGCACCGGCATCGCGTTGCTGCCGATGACGCTGCTGCTGTTGGTCGGGTCGGCGCGGGCCGGCGCGCTGTCGGGGCGGATCGGCCCGCGCCTGCCCCTCGCCGTCGGACCGGTGATCGCCGCCGTCGGTCTGCTGCTGCTGCGCGGAGTCGGACCGGGCGCGTCGTACTGGCGCGACGTGCTGCCCGGCGTGCTGCTCTTCGGCATCGGGCTGACCCTGGTGGTGGCACCGCTGACCGCGTCGGTGCTGGCCGCCGTGCAGGACCGCTTCTCCGGTGTCGCCAGCGGCTTCAACAACGCCGCGTCCCGTGCCGGCGGCCTGCTCGCGGTGGCGGCGCTGCCGCTGCTGGTCGGTCTCTCCGGCGCCGGCTACGAGCAGAAGGCCGACCTGACCGACGCGTACCGCGCGGCGTTGGCCTGGTGCGCGGGGCTGCTGCTGGCCGGCGCGGTGCTGGCCCTCGTGCTGGTCCACCGACCGCCCCGGGAAGCCCCGCCGTCGCAGCCCTGCCACTCGCTGCCCGCCGCCACGCCCCCGAGGTAGCGGACCACCTCGGGGACGCGACGCTTGGGATCAGCGACGTGCGCGGTTGACGGCGCTGGTGACCGCCTTGATCGACGCGGTGACGATGTTGGCGTCGGTGCCGACACCCCAGACCGTCTTCCCGTCCACCTCACACTCCACGTACGCGGCGGCCTGCGCGTCACCGCCGGAGGAGAGCGCGTGCTCGTGGTAGTCGAGCACCCGCACGCCCACGTCGACCGACTGCAGCGCGTTGACGTATGCGTCGATCGGACCGTTGCCGACCGCGGCGAGGGACCGCTGCTCGCCGCCCACCCCGACGTGGGCCTCGATCTCGACCTTGCCGTCCGCCGTGCCGATCGTGTAGCCGGCCAGCCGGACCGCCGGGTCGGGCTGGTGGTCGAGCAGGTAGTGCGTCGCGAAGATCTCCCACATGGCGGCCGGGTCGACCTCGCCGCCGTCGTGATCGGTGACCTGCTGCACCACCCCGGAGAACTCGATCTGGAGCCGGCGCGGCAGGTCCAGCTGGTGCTCGCTCTTCATGATGTACGCGACGCCGCCCTTGCCGGACTGCGAGTTGACCCGGATCACCGCCTCGTAGGTGCGGCCCAGGTCCTTCGGGTCGATCGGCAGGTACGGCACCGCCCAGGTGTGCTCGTCCACCGGCACACCGGCCGCCTTCGCGTCGGCGGCGAGGGCGTCGAAGCCCTTCTTGATGGCGTCCTGGTGGGAGCCGGAGAAAGCGGTGTAGACCAGGTCGCCCGCGTACGGGTGGCGCTCGTGCACCGGCAGCTGGTTGCAGTACTCGACCGCCCGCCGGATCTCGTCGATGTTCGAGAAGTCGATCATCGGGTCGATGCCCTGGGAGAAGATGTTGAGCCCCAGGGTCACCAGGTCGACGTTGCCGGTGCGCTCACCGTTGCCGAACAGGCAGCCCTCGATGCGGTCCGCGCCGGCCAGCAGGCCCAGCTCGGCGGCGGCCACGCCGGTGCCCCGGTCGTTGTGCGGGTGCAGGCTCAGCACCACGCTGTCCCGGCGCGGCAGGTGCCGGTGCATCCACTCGATCGAGTCGGCGTACACGTTGGGGGTGGCCATCTCGACGGTGGCCGGCAGGTTGATGATCAGCGGCCGGTCGGGGGTCGGGTCGATCACGTCGATCACCCGGGAGCAGACCTCCAGCGCGTACTCCAGCTCGGTGCCCGTGTACGACTCCGGCGAGTACTCGTAGAAGATCTCGGTGTCCGGGGTGTGGATCTCCGCGTACTTCTGGCAGAGCCGCGCCCCGGTGGTGGCGATGTCGGCGATGCCGTCCTTGTCCAGGCCGAAGACCACCCGCCGCTGCAGGGTGGAGGTCGAGTTGTAGAAGTGCACGATGGCCCGCTTGGCGCCGCGCAGCGACTCGAACGTCCGGTCGATCAGGTGCTCCCGGCACTGGGTGAGCACCTGGATGGTGACGTCCTCGGGGATCATGTCCTGCTCGATGAGCTGCCGGACGAAGTCGAAGTCGGTCTGGCTGGCCGACGGGAAGCCGACCTCGATCTCCTTGTAGCCCATCTGGACCAGCAGCTGGAACATCCGGCGCTTGCGCTCCGGCGACATCGGGTCGATCAGGGCCTGGTTGCCGTCGCGGAGATCCACCGCGCACCACCGGGGGGCGGCGTCGACGGTGCGGGTGGGCCAGGTGCGGTCCGGCAGGTCGACCCGGAACTGCTCCTGGTAGGGCTGGTAGCGGTGGTACGGCATCCGGCTGGGGCGTTGCCGGGCGAACGGATTGGACTCGGTGTCGGTGACAGGTTGAGCCATCTCAGAGTGCTCCCTGGAACATGTGGCGTCAGCAGATCGGAAGGTGTCGGCGGATGCCGGGCGACGATGCGCGGCGGTGCCGAGAGGAAACTCAGATGTGCTGGACGGCGCGATGCGACTCCGCGACGAGGTGCCGGCCGGTCAGGCCTCGTCGCGGCGGCTAAGGAGGAGCAGCGCCTGCCACATGACCAGGTCACCCTACGTGATGGAACGGGGGGTGGAAAGGCCGGTCCGGACTATGGGACCGAGGTCATCGCCGGCTCCGGGGCCTGGCAACCCAGCCTCGGCGTCCGTTCGGCCCAGGCCACGGCGGGCACGATCGCCAGCCCGACCAGCGCGAAGATCGCTGCCGTCGGTAACCAACCCCAGCCGCCGGTGCTCACCCCGAGCGCGGTCAACCCCGCCGGGGCGATCAAGTACTGCACCTGGGAGCCGAGCCGGAACGCCCCCACGTACGCGCCGCGCTGGGCGGCCGGCGGCAGGGTGGCGGTGAGCCCCCAGGCGCCCGCCGACTCGATCAGCTCAGCCAGGATCAGCAGCGTCGCGGCGGCCACCAGCACCACGACGGTGAGGCCGCCCCGGGTCAGCCTGGAGATCGGCAGGACCAGACAGAACAGGGCGATCAGCAGGGCGCCCCGGCGGGAGGCCCGGGCCGCGCCCGACGCGGTGTCAGCGCCTCGGCTGGCGCGTACCTGGAGCAGCACGATCAGGACCGTGTTGAGCAGCACCAGGGCGGCGATCACCGTCTTCGGGGCGTCGGTGTGGGTGAGGATCCAGAGCGGCATCACCGTCAGGTAGAGCGTCTGGTGCGCGGTGAGCAGCCCGGAGAGTAGGGATGCCGCCATGAACGGACGGTCCCGGAGCACGGCGAGCCGACTCATCGGCTCAACCGGCCGGGCCACCTGCGGCAGGCGGGGCAGTCGTCGCACGAAGAGGGCCGTCACCAGGAAGACCGTCGCGATGAACCAGACCATCCCCCGGTAGGCCGCCATCGTGTCGACCGCCAGCACCACGCCGCTGATCACCGCGCCGAGCCCGAAGCCGACATTCAACGACGAGCGCTGGTACGCCATCGCCGTGACCCGTTCGGCCGGGGGGAGCGCGTTGATCGAGTAGACCTGCCGGGCCACACCGGTCGCGGCCTCCACGGCGGCCAGCGCCACCACCACGGCGAGGAAACCCGTGAAGCCGCCGACGAACGGGTAGGTCGCGAAGAGCGCCGCGTCCAGCACCAGCCCGACCACCCAGACCCGCTGCGGCCCGTACCGGTCGGTGAGCCCACCCAGCGGCACCGTGCCGAGCAGCGACACCCCCGCCGCTACGGACAGGCCCAGCCCCACCTGGGCGGCGCTGAGCCCGAGTGCCCGGGTGAAGAAGACGGCGCTGCCGGCGTGGAACAGGCCGCTGCCGACGGCTCCGACCATGGCCTGTACGGCCAGCGCGCGGGTCAGCCCGGCCGGCGGTACGACGTGGTGGACAACGGTGCGAATGGTGTCTCTGGCCCCCATGGCCGGTGAGTGAACCGTGCCCCCATGACGGTGGTCGAGTCTTTTAGGCTCAACCGAATCCTGCTCCCGGGGAGGGTGCGTGTCCGAGTTGCGGTTCAACGTGGCCGACGTGGCGGGAGTGCGGTTGGCCGTGTCGCCGGTCAACGAGACGGTCATGAGCATGTGGGCGCTGGCCAGCCCAATTCACTACGCGGTGCACCTGCCCTGGATCGACCGCGCCCGGGTGACCCTGCGTCGGCCCGAGGTGGCCTCCCGGGTCCGACCGCTGGTGGAGCTGGCCCGACCGCGTTGCTGGCTGCCCGACTTCCTCACCCCGGCCGCCCGGCCGAACGTGGAGATGGCCGAGCAACTCGAACAGATCGCCGCCACGCCGCCGGCCGTGGTGGTCCAGGACCTGCTGGCGACCACCCCGCGCCGGCCGCTGGGTACGTTCGGGCAGGCGCTGCTCGCCGACCCCGGTGGGCTGCTGCCGCAGCTCGTCGACGCGGTGCGGGTCTGGTACGACGAGGCGATCGCCCCGGACTGGCCACGGATGCAGGCCCTGCTCGACGCCGACGTGACGTACCGGGCCGCCCAGCTCGCGGAGAACGGCGCCGGCCGGTTCTTCGAGCAGCTGCACCCGAGCCTGCGCTGGCTCGGCGACCGGGTGGTCAGCGACGACCCGTTCGAGCGGGACTTCGACCTGCGGGGTCGTGGACTGGCGCTGAACCCGACGGTGTTCAGCGGGCGGCGGGTGCTGTGGAACCTGCTGGAGGATTCGCTGCCGGCCGGCGCGTACCCGGTCCGAGCGGTCGGGACGCTCTGGGAGGCGACAGCGCCGCCGCCGGGCGACCCGCTGGGGCGGGTGATCGGCCCCGGCCGGGCCGTGCTGCTGCACCGGCTCGACACGGCGGCCACCACCACCGATCTGGCCCGACTCACCGGGATGTCCGCCGGGAACGTCTCCCAACACCTGGCCGCGCTGCACGCCGCCGGCCTGGTCAACCGGTCCCGACAGGGCCGGCACGTGCTCTATCGCAACACCGAGGCCGCAGTGGTCCTGCTGCGCGCCAGCCGCGGCGGGTAGCCGGCTGACCGGTCAGCCGAGCAGCAGGTCGGCCAACGGTCGGCGGCGGCGCAGGCCGGTCTCCTCGGCGACGAGGTCCGCCGGCAGGCTGAGCGGGTCGCCGAGCTGCCCGACGACGAGCACCGCGTACGGCCGCACGTCGGCGGGGAGGTGCAGGTCGGCGGCGAGCCCGCCGCGGTCCACGCTCAGCACCTGCCGGACGTGCAACCCCAGCGCGGTGGCCTGCACGGTGAGGTGGGCGACCGCCTGGCCCAGGTCGTACGCGATCCCGTCAGCCGGCGCGGCGTCCGGGTCGACGTGCGCGGCGAGCAGCAGCGCGGCGGCCCGGTGCGCCCAGCGTTGGTCGCGCTCGGTCAGGTTGACCAGGATGCGCTTCCAGGTGTCGTCGTTGCGGTAGCCCACTGTGAACCGCCAGGGCTGGCGGTTGCCCAGGGAGGGTGCCCAGCGGGCGGCCTCCAGCAGGGAGGACGCGTCGGCCGCGCTCAGCTCCGCGGTGGGGTGGAACGCCAGCGGACTCCAGCGGTAGGCGAGCAGCGGGGTGAGATCGGCCATAAGACGGATCGTCCCGTATGGGTGATTCGTCGCTCAGGACGGGGTGGCGAAATGTGGGCAAGAGCACCCGTAACGGGACGAAGATCAGGGCGTTCCCGCGCTCGGGCTCTCCGACGGGTCCGGGGTCGGCGGCGCCGCGGTGTCGAGCGGCTCCCGGTCGATCACCACCGGGCCGGCCAGTTGCACGGTGGCCGGTGCCGGGGCGGGGGGAGCGGCCAGCCGCAGCGTCCCGGCCCCGGTCCGGACACCGGTCGGCGTGCCGTCCCGGTCGTAGCAGTAGATGCCCACGTCCAGCGGGGCGTTGAGCGACGCCGAGGTGGATTCCACCGAGTAACAGGTGCCGGTGACGCCCTCGGGCGCGGTGGCCGGGGCGACCGCCAGCGGGGCACGTCGGTCGGTGAGCACATCCAGCCAGTCGGTGAGCGGGTGCTGCACCCGGGGGTCCAACCGGCGCGGCACCGCGTCGTCGCGGTCACCCAGGCGTACGCAGCTCGCCGACCCGGCGTGACCGGCCGACGGCAGGGCGCACTGGAACAGCCCGTCGGC
>NZ_JAGPXZ010001457.1:0-526 GCF_018070305.1 Micromonospora sp. M51
GGTCTCCGAGGCGGTGCAGGTGGCGGTCGCCGCGGCGTCCGCGTACGGGGCGGGTGGGGGGGTGGCGGCGGCGCTGCCGCCGTCGGGGCCCGAGGTGCGGGCCGGGAGCACGTCGGGGCCGCGCGTTCTCCAGAGCGGACCACGAGGTGGTGCGGTGGCCGACCGGGTGGGGGTCGCCGCCGTCGCCACGCTCCTCAACGAGGTACGCGCCGCTGGCGGCACCGTGGTGGCCACCGGCGGGTGCTTCGACCTGCTGCACGCCGGGCACGTGGCCACCCTGGAGGCCGCCCGGCAGCTCGGTGACTGCCTGATCGTCTGCCTGAACTCCGACGCCAGCGTGACCGGGTTGAAGGGGCCGGACCGGCCGGTGCAGTCCGAAGGTGACCGCGGCCGGCTGCTGGCCGCGCTGAGCTGCGTCGACGCGGTCCTCATCTTCGACGAGCCGACCCCGGACGCGGCGCTGTCCTGGATACGCCCCGACGTCTGGGTCAAGGGCGGCGACTACGCCACCGGTGGTGGGGACGCC
>NZ_JAGPXZ010001458.1:0-525 GCF_018070305.1 Micromonospora sp. M51
CCTGTACGACGACCAGTTGACCCCCGCCCGGGTGCGGCGCCGGACGGGGGTCAACTGGTCGTCGTACAGGAGACCAGCGGAACCGGGTTGCTGCCGTTCCACGAGCCGAGGAATCCGAACGTGGTGCTCGCTCCGGCGGCGAGGGTGCCGTTGTGCGAGGCGTTGCGCGCGGTGACCTGCGTGCCGCTGCTGCTGACCGTCGCGTTCCACGACGACGTGACCTGCTGGCCGTTGGCGTAGTTCCAGGTGACCGACCAGCCCCGGGTGGGTGAACCGCCAGCGGTCACCTTCACGTCGGCCTGGAAGCCACCGGACCACTGACCGGTGACCTGGTACGTCGCCGTGCAGGCACCGGCCGGCGGCGGGGTGCTCGGCGGCGGGGTCGTCGGCGGCGGGGTGGTGGGCGGCGGGGTCGTCGGCGGGGGAGTGGTCGGCGGCGGGGTGGTCGAGCCGCCGCCGAAGTCGACGTCGCTGCACAGGTAGTACGACTGGTCGAAGTGGCTGGCCTGCCAGACGGTGTAGACG
>NZ_JAGPXZ010001459.1:0-522 GCF_018070305.1 Micromonospora sp. M51
CCGCCACACGTCGTCGGCGCGCGGAAACCCGTTGCCCGTTGCCGGTGCCCCGCCGAGGATCAGTCGATGCTCAGTGACCAGGCGACCCCCGATTTCTCGATCAAACCCACGCTCACCGGCGAGCGGGTGATCCTGCGCCCCTTCGTGGACGACGACCTGGACACCTTCCGGGCGGCGGTGGCCGACCCCGAGGTGTCCCGGCTGACCGGCAGCCCGGCAGACGACGCCCCCGACGAGGAGCGGATGCGTTCCTGGTACGGCAGCCGAAACGCGCAGACCGACCGACTCGACCTGGCGGTCGTCGACCGCGCCACCGGGGCCTGCGTCGGCGAGGTGGTCCTCAACAACTGGGATCCGGGCAACCGGAACTGCAACTTCCGCACGCTGCTGACCGCCGCCGGCCGCGACCGCGGCCTGGGCACCGAGGCGGTACGCCTGGTCGTCGGCCACGGTTTCGAGCGGCTCGGCCTGCACCGCATCTCGCTGGAGGTGTTCGCCTTCAATCCCCGGGCCCGCCGGGTG
>NZ_JAGPXZ010001460.1:0-520 GCF_018070305.1 Micromonospora sp. M51
CCCGGCTGGCCGACTCGCGGACGGTCCAGCCGGTGAGCGCCGTGGTCGCCAGTTGCGGCCCCCGGAAGTCACTGCCGGTGATCCGCGCGCCGGCCAGCGCGCGGTGCAGCACGCGCGCGGTGTTCCAGACGGTGTCGCCTTCGGGCACCCTGCCATTCTCCCTCTTCGAGCAAGATTCGCATGTGTCGCTATTTGTACACAGGTTCCTCATGATCTCCTGACATGCGAAGGTCAGGGGGTTCTGAGGAGAATGCCCATGACGCGACCCCGTTGTCGTATCCCATCCGTCGCCCTCATCGCCACCCTCACCCTCCTGCTCACCGCAGCGCTCCTACCCACCACCGGTAACGTCCCGGCCGCCAGCGCACCGATCGCCCTCGTCGCCGCCGCACCCGGCGACGAACGGTGGAGCGCCGACCTCACGATCGTCGACCGCGACGACGTCAACGTCCGACGCACCGCCGCCGGCCTCCGCCTGCGGGAGGCCCGGCCCACCTGGCGCGGCGCCCGCAGCCCGCAC
>NZ_JAGPXZ010001461.1:0-517 GCF_018070305.1 Micromonospora sp. M51
GTCCGGCGCCGAACCCGGGCGGGGGTGCGGCGCCGGCCGGCGGGCGTCAGACCAGGCAGTTGACGATCTCGGCCACCGAGCGGCGGCGGCCGGTGTAGAACGGGACCTCTTCGCGGACGTGCCGGCGGGCGCCGGAGGCGCGCAGGTCCCGCATCAGGTCGACGATCCGGTGCAGTTCGTCGGCCTCGAAGGCGAGCATCCACTCGTAGTCACCGAGCGCGAACGAGGCGACAGTGTTGGCCCGCACGTCCGGGTAGCCGCGGGCCATCTTCCCGTGCTCGGCCAGCATCTCGCGCCGCTCGGCGTCGGGCAGCAGGTACCACTCGTACGAGCGGACGAACGGGTACACACAGATGTAGGCGCGGGCCTCCTCGCCGGCCAGGAACGCCGGGATGTGGCTCTTGTTGAACTCCGCCGGCCGGTGCAGTGCCATCTGCGACCACACCGGCGTCAGCGCCCGCCCCAGCGTGGTGCGACGCAACCGCAGGTACGCGTCCTGCAACGCGTCACTGGACGC
>NZ_JAGPXZ010001462.1:0-515 GCF_018070305.1 Micromonospora sp. M51
GCGGGTGAGCCTCTGTGATCTGGTGCGGGACGAGCCAGGTCAGTGGCTCGGTCAGCGGGTGTCCGAGCGGTTCGGCAGTCGGCTGCCGTTCCTGCTCAAGGTGCTCGCGGCCGACGCCCCGCTGAGCCTGCAGGCCCACCCGGACGCCGAGCAGGCGCGGGCCGGCTTCGCGGCGGAGGCGGGGCGTCCCGAGGGGCAGCGCAACTACGTCGACCCGCACCACAAGCCGGAGTTGCTGGTCGCGCTCACCCCGTTCGAGGCGCTGTGCGGGTTCCGGGATCCGGTGGAGTCGGCCGAGGCGCTCGCCGCGTTCGGCGTACCGGCGTTGGCGCCGGTCGTCGCCGCGTTGCGGGCCGGGCCGGCAGGGCTGCGGACGGCGGTGCGGACGCTGCTCGGCTGGCCGGTCGCCCAGCGTCACGAGCTGCTGGCCGCCGTGGTGGCGGCTCCGGCCGACGGCCCGGACGCGGAGCTGGTCCGCCGGCTGGCCACGGCGTACCCGGGGGATCCGGGCGCGC
>NZ_JAGPXZ010001463.1:0-513 GCF_018070305.1 Micromonospora sp. M51
GCTCGGCGTCGACCGGCAGCCGGTCCGCGAGCCCGCCCCCGTCGGCTGAACCACCGACCGGCGGACGAGCCCGCCGGGACCGATCAGGTCAGCGCGGAGCAGGCCACCACGCCGGCCAGCAGCAGCGAGCCCACCAACGCCTGCAACAGCAGCGGTGGCCCGAGGTGCGACCAGAGCGTCGCGGTCCGTGGGGTCAGCAGCTGCCCGGTGGTGAGGTTGACGATCCGCTCGATCCGGGGCGGCAGCTCCGGGTCGCGTTGCGGGCGCACCGTGAGCTGCACCTGATCCGCCGGGTGCAGGGCGCTCTGCGGCAGGTGACCGTGCAGCTCCACCTCGCAGAGCTGACCGGCGGCGTTGCGCAGCCGCACCGGTGTGACCAGGTATTCCGGGCCCTGCTTCAGCTCCTTCCAGCGGCGTCGGGTGCCGCCGCCGCCGAAGGAGAAGAGCGAGCGCAGCAGCAGGGCGGGCAGCCGGGCGAAGGCCGCCGCGCCGAGCACCGCCACCAGCACCGGC
>NZ_JAGPXZ010000154.1:0-10210 GCF_018070305.1 Micromonospora sp. M51
CGGCGGGGCACCACGGGCGTACCTGCTCGGGTTGGATCCGGGCGGTGAGGGCCGGGTGGTGGTGGCGCTCGGCGACCCGGACCACGCCGACCGGGTGTTGACCCACGTGCCGGGGATGACCGCCGGGCTGGACGACGCAGCCGGCGAGCTGGGCCGAGCGGCCCGGGTGCTGGAGCGGTGCGCCGCGCTCGCCCCGGGCGAGCCCAGCGCGGCGGTGCTCTGGTTGGACTACGACGCCCCGGACCTGCTGACCGAGGCCGTCTCGACGGGTCAGGCCCGGGACGCCGGCGGGGCGTTGCACCGTTTCCAGGAGGGGCTGCGCGCCAGCCACGACGGGCCACCGGCTCGGCAGACGGTGCTCGGGCACAGCTACGGGTCGGTGGTGGTGGGTGTGGCCGCCCGGGAGCACGGGCTCGACGCCGACGCGCTGGTCTTCGTCGGCTCGCCCGGTGTCGGCGCGTCGCACGCCGGCGAGCTGGGCGTGCCAGCCGGGGAGGTCTGGGCGAGCACCGCCCCCGACGACGTGATCCGGGCGGCCCGACCACCGGAGGAGCTGGGCCGCAGGGCCCTGCTGCGTACGGTGCCGCTGGCCGCCGTGGTGGGCTGGCCGGGGCAGAGCGGGCACGAGCTGTGGTTCGGGCACGACCCGTCGGATCCCGGGTTCGGCGGCCGGGTCTTCGGCAGTGGGCGAGGCGGTCACACCGGTTACTGGGACCCGGGCAATCCCGCGCTGGACGGGATGGCCCGGGTCGTGCTGGGCCGCTGAGGCCTACTCGACGGTGACCGACTTGGCCAGGTTGCGGGGCTGGTCCACGTCGTGCCCCCGGGCGGCGGCGATCTCGGCGGCGAGCACCTGCAACGGCACGGTGGTGACGAGCGGGGCCAGCAGGGTGGGCGTACGCGGCACGTAGATCAGGTGGTCGGCGTACCGGACGACGGCCTCGTCACCTTCCTCCGCGATGACGATGGTCCGCGCGCCACGAGCCCGGACCTCCTGGATGTTGGAGACGACCTTGTCGTGCAGCATGCCCCGGCCGACCGGCGAGGGCACCACGCAGATCACCGGGGTGCCCTTGTCGATCAGGGCGATCGGGCCGTGCTTCAGCTCACCGGCGGCGAAGCCCTCGGCGTGCATGTACGCCAGCTCCTTGAGCTTCAGCGCACCCTCCAGGGCCACCGGGTAGCCGACGTGCCGGCCGATGAACAGCACTGTCGGCTCGGACTTCAGGTCCCGGGCCAGCTCGCGGACGGGCTCGATCCGGCCGAGCAGCTCCCGCAGCTTGCCGGGAATCTCCTGCAGCTGCGCGACCACCGCGCCCACCTCGTCGGCGAACTTGATCCCGCGCACCTGGGCCAGGTGCAGGCCGATCAGGTAGCAGGCGACGACCTGGGTGAGGAACGCCTTGGTGGAGGCGACGGCGATCTCCGGCCCGCCGTGGGTGTAGAGCACGGCGTCGGACTCGCGGGGGATGGTCGAGCCGTTGGTGTTGCAGATCGCCAGCACCCGGGCCTTCTGCTCCTTGGCGTGGCGCAGCGCCATCAGGGTGTCCATCGTCTCGCCGGACTGCGAGATCACCACGATCAGCGTGGACCGGTCGAGGACCGGGTCGCGGTAGCGGAACTCGCTGGCCAGCTCCACCTCACAGGGGATCCGGGTCCAGTGCTCGATGGCGTACTTGGCGACCATGCCGGCGTGGTACGCCGTGCCGCAGGCCACGATGAAGATCTTGTCGACGTCGCGCAGATCCTGGTCGCTGAGGCGGACCTCGTCGAGGCCGATCTCACCGGTCTCGGTGAGCCGGCCCAGCAGCGTGTCGGCGATGGCCTGCGGCTGCTCCTCGATCTCCTTGAGCATGAACCAGTCGTAGCCGCCCTTCTCCGCGGCCGAGGAGTCCCAGTCGATGTGGAAGTCCTTGCCGGCGGCGGGCTGGCCCTCGAAGTCGGTGATCTCGATGCTGTCACCGGTGATCAGTACGATCTGGTCCTGGCCCAGCTCGACCGCCTCCCGGGTGTGCTCGATGAACGCGGCCACGTCGCTGGCCAGGTAGTTCTCCCCGTCGCCGCGGCCAACCACCAGCGGCGAGTTGCGTCGGGCGCCGACCACCGCACCGGGCACGGCGGCGTCGACGGCGAGCAGGGTGAACGCGCCCTCCAGTCGCTGGCAGACCACGCGCATGCCGGCGGCGAGCAGCTGCGGGCTGTCCGGCTGGCCGGCGGCGCGCAGGTCGGCCAGCGCGGCGGCGAGCAGGTGCGCTGCGCACTCGGTGTCGGTGTCGCTGGTGAACTGGACGCCGTCGGCCTCCAGCTCGGCGCGGAGCTTGGCGAAGTTCTCGATGATGCCGTTGTGGATCACCGCGACCCGCCCGTCCGGGGCGACGTGTGGGTGGGCGTTGCGGTCGGTCGGGCCGCCGTGGGTGGCCCACCGGGTGTGCCCGATGCCGGTGGTGCCGTCACCGATGCCGATCGGGCTGGCCGCGCAGGAGGTCGGGTCGTCGGCGGCCCGCTCGGAGAGCACCTTCTCCAGGTTGGCCAGCTTGCCGGCCTTCTTCTCGGTCAGCAGCCGGTCTTCGCAGACGATCGCCACGCCCGCCGAGTCGTAGCCGCGATACTCCAGTCGCCGCAGCCCGTCGAGGACGATGCCGAGTGCGGGGCGCGCGCCCGCGTATCCCACGATTCCACACATGGCCCGCAGCCTAACCCAGTTTCACTCATGATGGGTGCTCGAAAGTCGGGTAAACGAACATCAAGTTTGAGCAAACCGCCGAGGCGGCAACGACGACCGACGCGGAAACCCGACCTGAGGTGCCGCGATGCGCCCGACGCCCCCACACCTACCCGTACAGCGAGACCGCAAGCAGCGACCCGCCAGCTGCTTCGGCCGAATCTCCGAGGTCGAGCTGACAGGGCAGGCCCCGTAGGCTGGCGGCGTGACGACGAGCACCGATGTCGACCCGCTGGTGGCCCGGATGCGGCCGTTCGGCACGACGATCTTCGCCGAGATGTCCGCCCTCGCCGTACGCACCGGCGCGGTCAACCTCGGGCAGGGGTTTCCGGACACCGACGGCCCGCCGGAGATGCTGGCCGCCGCCGCCGAGGCGCTGCGCGGCGGGCAGAACCAGTACCCGCCCGGCCCGGGGATCCCCGCCCTGCGCGCGGCCGTCGCGGCCCACCAGCGGCGGTTCTACGACCTGGCGTACGACCCGGACGGCGAGATCGTGATCACGGCGGGTGCTACCGAGGCGGTCGCGGCGAGCATCCTCGCCCTCTGCGAGCCGGGCGACGAGGTGGTCTGCTTCGAGCCGTACTACGACTCGTACGCCGCCTCGATCGCGCTGGCCGGCGCGGTCCGCCGGCCGGTGACGCTGCGTCCCACGGCCGACGGCCGGTACGCCTTCGACCCGGCGGCGCTGCGCGCGGCGTTCGGCCCGCGCACCCGGCTGGTGCTGCTGAACTCACAGCACAATCCGACCGGCAAGGTCTTCACCCCGGCCGAGTTGGCGCAGGTCGCCGAGTTGTGCCAGGAGTTCGACGCGTACGCGGTCACCGACGAGGTGTACGAGCACCTGGTCTTCACCGACGCGGCGAGCGCGCACGTGCCGCTGGCCAGCCTCCCCGGAATGTGGGAGCGGACGCTGCGCATCTCGTCGGCGGGCAAGACATTCTCCTGCACCGGGTGGAAGATCGGCTGGGCGAGCGGCCCGGCGGCGCTGGTCTCGGCGGTGCTGCGGGTGAAGCAGTTCCTCACCTACGTCAACGCCGCACCGCTGCAACCGGCGGTGGCGGTGGCGCTGGCCCTGCCGGACGACTACTACACCGGCTTCCGGGACAGCCTCCAGCAACGGCGTGACCAGCTCGTCGGCGGTCTCACCGACGCCGGGTTCGAGGTGCTCGGCTCGGAGGGGACGTACTTCGTCACCGCCGACATCACCGCCCTGGGCGGCCGGGACGGGGCGGAGTTCTGCCGGTCGTTGCCGCAGCGCTGCGGTGTGGTGGCGGTGCCCACCCAGGTCTTCTACGACGACACCGACGCGGGCCGGCGGCTGGTCCGGTTCGCCTTCTGCAAGCGCCCCGAAGTGCTGGCCGACGCTGTCACCCGGCTGCGCGGGCTGGCCGGGCACCGCTGAGGGTCGGTCACCCGGCTGCGCGCGCCGGTCCGGCACCGTCCGTCGCTGGTGGCGACGACGCGTCGGCGGCGGACGCCGCGATCTCCGACGGTGAGCCGGCCAGGGTGGCGAGCAACGCGCCGCCGTCGGCCAACAGCACCGCCTCGGCATCGTTGACGAAGGCGAGGTCGGCCTCGACGTGTCGGCACGCCGCGGCGAGCAGCAGCCCGACCACCGGGTCGGCGGCCTTGCGACGCAGCCCGTCGAGATTGCGCAACTCGCGAAGCAGGTGCCCGCGTTGGTTGCTGAGCACGGTGCGGACGATCTGCGCGGAGCCCGATCGGGCCGCGGCGGTGACCTTGAGGAAGAAGTCGTCCCGGAAGCCGCCGCTGCGCGGACTCGGCTCGTCGAGCCAGCGGCCGAGTTCAGCCCGCCCAGCGGGAGTGATCTGGTAGACCACCCGGTCGGGTTTGACCTGCTGGGCCTGCCGCTCGGCGATCACCAGGCTGTCCCGGGAGAGCCGGTCGAGGATCTGGTACAGGTGGCCGATGTTGAGCGGCCCCCACTGTGGACCGGCGGCGGCCTCGAAGGCGCTCTTCAACTCGTAGCCGTAGCTCGGGCCGCGTGCGAGCAGCGCCAGGACCGCGTGCTGGATCGCCACTGTCTCCTCCATGTCCGCTGACCGACTGGGCCAGGTCTTGCATTGTGACAATGTAACGCGCAGAGTGTGGGGAGCACACGGGGAGGCGCGACATGCTCGGGTTCATCTGGGCGCAGCTACGCGGCCGTGCTGGTCGGTCGGTGGCGCTGCTGGCGGGCGTGCTGGTGGCGACCACCGGCTTCGTCGTCCTGACCGGCGCCACCACCACCTCCCGCCTCGAGGTCACCGGCGCTGTCGAGCGCGACACCCGGGCCGCCTACGACATCCTCGTCCGTCCGCAGGGAGCCCGCACGCCGCTGGAGGTCGAACGGGGACTGGTCCGTCCGAACTACCTCTCCGGCCTGTTCGGCGGCATCACCCCCGCGCAGTACGAGCAGGTGAAACAGGTCGCCGGCGTCGACGTGGCCGCGCCGATCGCCATGCTGGGTTACTCGACCTCGTCCGTGACGGTCCGGTTCGACCTGACCGACGCGGTCGATCGTTCCCTGGATCAGCAGGTCATCCGGCTCGACCCCACCTTCACCGCCGAACGCGGGCTCACCACGGCCCCGAGCCGTCCACGCTACGTGTACGTGACCAAGCGCCCGCTGCTCTACCCCGAGGGCGGCGACCCGAACGCCCCCTCCATCCCGTACTCGGACGGCCGGATGTATCCGTACGACCAGGAGTGCGGGGATGTCCCACGGGAAGTGCTTCCGGACGGGCGGAGCCAGCCGATCTGCGACCCGCACCTGATCCCAAGGTCGGCGAACGATGGATGGACCTCCGAGCGGGAGAACTGGAGCGTCGACACCGTTCGACTATTACCCGATGGGCGCTTCGAAGAGAACAGTTGGCAGTCCGGTCGCGCCAAGCGCGTCGCCACCGACCAACTGGTGGCCACCTACCGGGTGACGGTGCCGTTCCTGCTGGCCGCCGTCGACCCCGAGGCGGAGCAGCGGCTCGTCGGCCTCGACGACGCGGTGATCGAGGGCCGCGCTCTTCGACCCGACGACACGGCCACCGACACCCACCTCCCCATGCATATACCCGAACGGTTCATCCCGGTGTTGAGCACCAGCCGCCCCTACCTCGATGTCACAGTGCGGTCCGCCCTCACCCGGCTGCCGCAGGCGCGCCCCGCCGGGTTGAGCATCCCCGACCTGGAGCAGGCGCTGTCCGGCGCCACCGGGGTCAAGGTCGGGACCGAGGAGTACGCGATCGCCGACGGGTACCGCGACCTGCTCGCCGCGGGGATCTCCCCGACCGCCTGCTGCCGGGGTGAGTAGCAGACGATGATTCAAGCGGGTGCCCCGGAGTACGACCGACTCGCCGACGGCACTCTCCGTGCTGGCACGCGACCGCCGTTCGATGCCAAGGCCTTCGGCACCGACAACACCTACAACTTCGACGGACGTCCGTGGTCGGCCGACGACAACGGCTTCCGCCCGCTGACCGCGGTCCCCATGCAACCGCCAGGCCCGATCGTCCAGCTGCGGGACTGGCGGACCGTCGGCAGCTTCGAGCCGGAGAAGCTGAGCGGGTGCAGCGCCCTGTCCCGGCTCCCGCTGGAGACGTACGAGCCGCCACGCCTCGACGGCGCGGACGAGCGCAGCCGCCAGGCGCTGGGCGGCCGGCCGCTGGAACCGAGCGGCAACCCGGCCGGCTACGTCTCCGCACCGCCTCTGCTGCTCACCAGCCTGGCGGCGGTGCCGAAACTGATGGAGGGCAGCCCCAGCCCCAGCCGGACGGCGCCGATCAGCGCGATCCGGATCCGGGTCGCCGACGTCTCCGGCTACACCGAACGGTCCGCCGAGCGGGTCCGGCTCATCGCCGAGCGGATCGCCGACACGACCGGGCTGGACGTCGATCTCACCATCGGCTCGTCTCCCGCCCCGCAGACCGTCGAGCTACCGGCGGGCCCGTTAGGCCGGCCCGACCTGCGGCTGACCGAGCCGTGGTCCGCACTCGGGATCGCCTCGGTCATCATCAAGGCGGTCGACCGTAAGAGCCTCGTTCTGTTCGGGCTGGTGCTTGTGGTCTGCGCGCTGTTCCTTGGCAACGCGGTCTCCGCCGCCGTCCGGGACCGCCGCCCCGAACTGGCGGTGCTCGCCTGCCTGGGCTGGTCAGCCCGGCGGATCGCGGCGCTGATCCTCGGCGAGGTGGCCGCGCTGGGGCTCGCCGCCGGTCTGCTGGCCCTCGGGCTGGCGTTCCCGTTGGCCGCCGCGCTGAACATCGAGATCGGCTGGCATCAGGCAGCGCTCGCCGTACCGGTGGCTCTGCTGCTGGCGCTGGTGGCGGGCGTGGCCCCGGCGCTGCGGGCTGCGGGCGCGCACCCGGCCGCCGCGCTGCGGCCCATGGTCGCCCCGGCCCGGTGGGTGCGGCGGCCGCGCAACCTGTTCGGGATGGCAGTGGTCAATCTGGTCCGCACCCCCGGGCGCACGCTGCTCGGGGCCGGAGCGCTGGCCATCGGGCTGACCGCGTTGACAGTGGTCAGCGCCGCCGCCTACGCCTTCCGTGGCGCGATCGTCGGCAATCTGCTCGGTGACACCGTCTCGCTGAACGTACGGGGTGCGGACACCCTGGCCGCGGTCGTCACGGTCCTGCTGGGCGCGGGTGCCGTCGCCGACGTGCTGTACCTGAACGTCCGGGACCGCGCCGCCGAGTTGTCCACGCTGCGTGCTGTCGGCTGGACGGACACCGCGCTGAGCCGCCTGGTGGGTTACGAAGGGTTCCTCATCGGCGCGCTCGGGGCGGTGGCCGGCGCGGGGCTCGGGCTCGCCGGGGCCGCCTGGCTGGTCGGCGCGCTGCCGGCCGCCCTGATCATGGTCGCGGCCGCGGTGGCCCTCGGCGGGGTGCTGCTCACCTGTCTGGCGGCGCTCGTGCCGGCCGCGTTGCTGCGCCGGCTCCCGACCGCACGGCTACTCGCGGAGGAGTGACGATGGAGGCAACCACCGGCAGCACGGTCCGGACTGTCGGGCTGAACCGGCAGTTCCGCACCGGCACGGAAAAGTTGACAGCTGTCGACGACGTCTCGTTGGAGATCACGGCCGGGTCGGTGGTGGCGCTGACCGGTCCCAGCGGCTCGGGCAAGTCCACACTGCTGCACCTGATCGGCGCCATCGAGCAGGCCGACAGCGGCACCGTCACCGTCGACGACGTGGAGATCACCTCGCTGCGCCGTGCCGCACTGGCCCGCTACCGGCAACGGGTCGGGTTCGTGTTCCAGCGCTACCACCTGCTGCCCGCGCTCACCGTGTTGGACAACGTGATCGCGCCGGTCCTCCCCCGTCGAGGCCGGACCGATCACGCGACGCGGGCCCGCGAACTGCTCGACGCGGTGGGCCTGGCCGGCCGAGAGCGCGCCCTGCCCGCGCAGCTCTCCGGTGGCCAGCAGCAACGGGTCGCCATCGCCCGGGCCCTGATGGGCGCGCCGGGCCTGCTGCTGGCCGACGAGCCCACCGGCAACCTCGACTCCACCACCGGTGGGCAGATCCTCGACCTGCTGCTCGACCTCCGTGACCGGCACGGCATGACGATCCTGCTGGCCACCCACGAACAGGCCATCGCGGCCCGCTGTGACCGGCTGGTCCGGCTGGCCGACGGACGCGTCACCGAGGACCTCGACCTCACCGACGGCGAGGACCCGGCCGACACGTACGGGCGGGCGACCCAACTGCGGTTGTGAGGCCGCCCGGAGGTGGCCTCAGGCGACCGGGCTCGCGGTGCGGACCAGTTCGGCGATCCGCTCGGCGACCGACCGGGCGGTCGCCTCGGTGGCCGCCTCGACCATCACCCGGACCAGCGGCTCGGTGCCCGACGGGCGCAGCAGCACCCGACCGGTCTCCCCCAGCTCCGCCTCGGCCCGCTCGACCTCGGCGCGGACGGCTGGCGCGGCCGCGCCGATGGTCCGGTCGCCGACCGGGACGTTGATCAGCACCTGGGGCAGCTTGGTGACCACCGAGGCCAGCTCGGCGAGGGACTGGCCGGTGGCCGCCATCCGGGCCATCAGGTGCAGGCCGGTGAGCACCCCGTCGCCGGTGGTGGCGTGCGCGGGCATGACGATGTGGCCGCTCTGCTCACCGCCGAGCGCCAGCCCGGAGGCGCGCAGCTCCTCCAGCACGTACCGGTCGCCGACCTTGGTCTCGATCAGGCGGATGCCCTGCGCGGACATCGCCAGGCGCAGCCCGAGGTTGCTCATCACGGTGGCCACCAGGGTGTCCTGGGTGAGCGTGCCGGCGTCCCGCATGGCCAGCGCGAGGATCGCCATGACCTGGTCGCCGTCCACCTCGTCACCGTCGGCGGTGACCGCCAGGCAGCGATCGGCGTCGCCGTCGTGGGCGATGCCCAGGTGGGCGCCGTGCTCGACCACTGCGGCACGCAGCGCGTCGATGTGGTTGGAGCCACAGTCGTCGTTGATGTTCAGGCCGTCGGGCTCCGCGTAGATGGCGATGACCTCGGCGCCGGCCTCCCGGTAGGCGACCGGGGCGACCTCGGCGGCGGCGCCGTTGGCGCAGTCGACCACGACCTTGATCCCGTCGAGCCGGTGCCCAACGGTGCCCACCAGGTGCTGGACGTAGTGGTCGGCACCGTCGAGCAGGTCGTGCACGCGGCCGACGCCGGCGCCGATCGGCCGGTCCCAGGCGGTGGTGGCGTTCGTCTCGACGGCCGCCTCGATCCGCATCTCGATCTCGTCGGGCAACTTGTGCCCACCGGCGGCGAAGAGCTTGATGCCGTTGTCCGGCATCGGGTTGTGTGACGCGGAGAGCATCACACCCAGGTCGGCCTTGGCCTCGGCGGTGAGGAACGCCACCGCGGGGGTGGGCAGCACACCGACCCGGACGACGTTGGCGCCGGCGCTGGTCAGCCCGGCCACCACGGCGGCCTCCAGCATCTCGCCGCTGGCGCGGGTGTCCCGGCCGACGACGGCGAGCGGCGGGTGGCTGCGGTCCGTCTCGGCGAGTGTGTGCGCGGCGGCCACCGCCACCGCCAGTGCCAACTCCGGGGTGAGATCCGCGTTCGCCCGCCCGCGTACGCCGTCCGTGCCGAACAACCGACCCATACCCGCCAACCTCCGAATGAGCACTGCCTGTGAGGAGAAAGCGGAACGGCCGACCCGCCTCCCTCGACGAGGGGGAGGCGGACCGGCCGTCCGTCAGAAGTACAACGCGCTGGGAAAGATCAGCGCTTCGAGTACTGGGGAGCCTTACGGGCCTTCTTGAGGCCGTACTTCTTGCTCTCCTTGACCCGGGCGTCACGGGTGAGGAAGCCGGCCTTCTTCAGGGCCGGGCGGTCGTCCGGCTCGTTGACGATCAGCGCGCGGGCGATGGCCAGCCGCAGCGCACCGGCCTGGCCGGTGGTGCCGCCGCCACGCAGGTTCGCGATGACGTCGAACTGCTCGGGCTTCTCGGCGGTGACCAGCGGGTCCTTGATGAGCTGCTGGTGCACCTTGCTCGGGAAGTACGCC
>NZ_JAGPXZ010001464.1:0-510 GCF_018070305.1 Micromonospora sp. M51
GTCCGCCCGGCCCCGAACGGGTGGTCGGTCAGCTCGCCGTGCAGGTCAGCGTCGGCGTGGCTGGTGCGCCGGTGGACGATCCGAGGAACCCGAAGGTGGTGCTCGCGCCAGCGCCGAGCGCGCCGTTGTAGGCGACGTTGCGGGCGGTGACCGCGGAGCCCTGGCTCGTGACTGTCGCGTTCCAGGCCTGGGTGATGCTCTGACCGCTGGCGAAGGTCCACGTCACGGTCCAGTTGCTGATCGCCGAGGCGCCTGCGGTGACCCGTACCTCGCCCTGGAAGCCGCCGGTCCACTGGCTGGTCACCGCGTACGCAGCGGTGCAGCCAGCCGCCGGCGGTGGGGTGGTGGGTGGTGGCGTGGTGGGGGGTGGCGTGGTCGGCGGCGGAGTGGTGGGTGGCGGCGTGGGGACCGACCCACCCCAGCCGGCGGTGGAATCCAGCCAGGCGGCCCGTCGCAGCATCCAGTCCCGCATGACCTGGACCTGCCCCTGCCAGGTGGGCGAGGTCGGTG
>NZ_JAGPXZ010001465.1:0-510 GCF_018070305.1 Micromonospora sp. M51
GTCACCGTGCTCGGCGTCGACGACCGGGGCGAGCTGCGGCTGCTCCCCGCCGCCGACCTGGGCACCGACGCGCTGCGGGTCGGGGTGGACGGTGGCTACCTGCTGGACGCGTTGAACGCGGCCGGTGCGCCGCAACTGGTGCTGGAGCTGGACGGGCCGATCGCCCCGCTGGCCGTACGCCGACCGGACGACGCGGACACCTACTCGGTGCTGATGCCGATCCGGCTCTAGAACCTCCCCGTCCCGGGCGGAAAAGCCCGCGACGGTAGCATCTGGTGGTCCACCAGTGACCCCGGACGGAGGCGTACGGAGCAGCATGCTCGACATGGAGTTGATCCGGAAGGATCGCGAGGCGGTGGCGACCGCGCTGGCGAAGCGTCTGGATCCCGCCGAGGTCACCCGTGCCCTGGACGAGATCCAGCGGCTCGACCAGGAACGCCGCGCCCTGATCACGGAGATCGACGCCGAGCGGCAGCGCCGCAAGGCCGAGGCCCGGGCGTACGCGCAGGC
>NZ_JAGPXZ010001466.1:0-508 GCF_018070305.1 Micromonospora sp. M51
ACCTGGACGTGGCGGTGTTGCCGAGCACCGGTGACCTGGACGTGGCCCAGGGCAGCCTGGACGATCGCGGCCCCGGCCGGATCGTGCTCAACAGCTGGGTCGCGCGGGACGCGGGCCTGCGGGCCGGCGACACCGCGACGCTCGCCGTCGCCACCCGCCGGGTCGACGTCCGGGTGGTCGCGGTGCTGCCCGGTGACGGGCCGCTGCACGCGGGCATCCTCGCCGACCCGGCCGACCTGGACCGGCTCGGCGTGCCGTCGGCGTACACCGGTCTGTTGGCGGACGCGGCCGGTGCCGGCGAGGACGGTCGCACCGCCGGCGTGCGGGCGCTGCGGCAGGCGATCGCGGGCAGCGACGGGGTGGGCCTCACGGTGCTCGCCGACGAACGGGACCGCACCGACGCGTTGGTGCGCACCCTGGTCTGGATCGCGGTCGGTCTGGTCAGCCTGACGGTGCTGATCGCAGTCGTCGGGGTGGGCTCCACGACCGCGCTCTCGGTGGTCGAGCG
>NZ_JAGPXZ010001467.1:0-505 GCF_018070305.1 Micromonospora sp. M51
CCTGGAGAGCGGCCCCGACGGGGAGTACGCACTGACCCCGCTGGGCGACCCGCTGCGCTCCGACCATCCGCAGAGCGTGCGTCAGGTCCTGCGCAACGACGGCATGATCGGCAGCATCACGCTGAGCCTGCTGCGCCTCGACCACACGGTGCGTACCGGCCGGCCGGGCTACGCCGCCGAGTTCGGCCGGGACTACTGGGACGCGGTGAACACCGACCCGGCCTTCGTCGCCGAGTGGCGCGAGCAGGGCGAGGCCGCCGACGAGCTCGACAAGCAGGTGCTCCGCTGGGACGCCGGAAAGATCATTTCCGAGTACGACTGGAGCGGCGTCGACAGTTTCATCGACGTCGGCGGTCACCTGGGCAGCCTGACCATGGCCCTGGCCCGGGCCCACCCGCACCTGCACGGCACCCTGCTCGACCTGCGGAACGTGTCGGCGGAGGCCGGTCGACGCTTCGCGCGCAGCGACGTCGCGGACCGGGTGACGGCGGTGCAGGGCAGCTTC
>NZ_JAGPXZ010000155.1:0-9986 GCF_018070305.1 Micromonospora sp. M51
CCGCACCCCGGCCGTGAGCGGCGGCGGGGCGGTGGTCGAGACGTACCCGTGGATCCGGCAGTTGGGCCTCGACATCGCGTTCCGGCTCACCACGCTGTCCTGGCTGATGACGCTGCTGATCGGCGGCGTCGGCGCGCTGGTGCTGGTCTACAGTGCCCGCTACTTCAGCGCCGGCTCGATCGGTCTGGCGCAGTTCGCCGCGGTCCTGGTCGCCTTCGCGGGCGCGATGCTCGTCCTGGTCTTCGCCGACGACCTGCTGCTGCTCTACGTCGGCTGGGAGCTGACCACTGTCTTCTCGTACCTGCTGATCGGGCACAGCACCGAACGGCGGTCCAGCCGTTGGGCGGCGGCGCAGGCGTTGACAGTCACCACGCTGGGCGGGCTCGCCATGCTGGTCGGTGTCATCATGCTGGGCGAGCACGCCGGCAGCTACCGCTGGTCGGAGATCATCGCCCAGCCGCTGCCCGGCGGCGGGTATCTGGTGGGTGCCGTGCTGCTGATCCTGGCCGGGGCGCTGTCCAAGTCGGCGGTGCTGCCGTTCAGCTCGTGGCTGCCGGTCGCGATGGCGGCACCCACGCCGGTCAGCGCGTACCTGCACGCCGCCGCCATGGTCAAGGCCGGCGTCTACCTGGTCGGGCTGCTCGCGCCGGTGCTCGCCACGGTCGGCCCGTGGCGGCCGGTGGTGCAGGTCGCCGGGGTGGCGACCATGCTGCTCGGCGGTTGGGCGGCGCTGCGCCAGACCGACCTCAAGCTGCTGCTGGCGTACGGGACGGTCAGCCAGCTCGGCCTTCTGGTCGCGGTGACCGGCTCGGGCACGCCGGACGCCGCGCTGGCCGGCACCGCGATGCTGCTGGCGCACGCCCTGTTCAAGGCGGCGCTCTTCCTGGTCGTCGGCATCATCGACCACAGTGCCGGCACCCGTGACCTGCGCGAGTTGTCCGGGCTGCGGCACTGGTCCCGGCCGCTGTTCGTGGTGGCCGTGCTGGCCGCGGCGTCGATGGCCGGGGTGCCGCCGCTGGTCGGCTTCGTGGCGAAGGAGGCGGTGTTCGCCGCGTTCACCGACCAACCGGTGCTCCTCACCGGCCTGGTCGCCGGGACGGTGCTCACCGTCGCGTACAGCGCCCGTTTTCTCTGGGGCGCGTTCGCCGACCGGCCGGGCGTGACGCCCGTCCCGCCGGGGTCGATCGCCGCGTCGCTGCTGGTACCGCCAGCGGTGCTGGCCGGGATCGGTCTGCTCGCCGGCCCGGCCGCGAGCGTCCTGGAGGACGTGCTGCGGCCGTACGCCGATCTGCTCGGCGGGGTCGACGCGCACCTGGCGCTCTGGGCCGGACCGACCCCGGCGCTCGGCCTGTCCGTGTTGGCGCTCGCCGGCGGTGGCCTGCTCTTCGCCGTGCGCGGGCCGCTCGCCCCGGTGCTGGCGCGGCTGCGCGCACCGGTGGGGGGCAACCAGGGGTACGAGTGGGTGGTGGGCCGCTTCGACCGGCTGGCCATCGATGTCACAGGCGCGACCCAGCGCGGCTCCCTGCCGCAGTACCTGGGCGTCATCCTGGTCACCCTGGTGCTGGTGCCCGGCGCGGCGATGCTCTCCGCCAGTCCCTGGCGGGCGCGGATTCCGCTCTGGGACAGCCTGCTGCAACCGGTGGTCGTGCTGGTGATCGCGGTGGCGGCGGTGTTGGCGGTCGGCGCCCGTCGCCGGCTGACCGCGATGTTGCTGGTGGGCATGACCGGCTACGGCACGGCGATGCTGTTCGTGCTGCACGGAGCACCCGACCTGGCGCTCACCCAGTTTCTGGTGGAGACCTCGACGATAGCGGTCTTCGTGCTGGTGCTGCGTCGCCTGCCGGAACGGTTCTCGGCCCGCCCGATACGGCGTACCCGCCTGATCCGTCGGGTGATCGGGGTGGCGGTGGGCGTGGTGGCCGCCGGGCTGGCCCTCGTCGCCGTCGGCGCCCGCCAGGCACCGACCATCTCCGCGGCCTTCCCGGATCTGGCGGTCGCCCAGGGGTACGGCCGCAACGTGGTCAACGTGACCCTGGTCGACATCCGAGCCTGGGACACGATGGGTGAGCTGGCGGTGCTGGTGGTGGCCGCGACCGGGGTGGCCAGCCTGATCTTCGAGCGCTCCCGCACCGGGCCTCGGCCGCGCCGGCCCGAGGCGGACCAGCGGGCGGGTGTGCGGGGCCGGCCGGTGTGGCTGCGCGGTGGTCCCACCCTCTACGAGGAGCGCCGCTCGATCGTGTTGGAGGTGGTCATCCGGCTGATCTTCCACACCGTGGTGCTGTTCTCCCTGTTCCTGCTCTTCTCCGGGCACAACGCTCCGGGCGGCGGGTTCGCCGGAGGGCTGGTGGCGGGTCTCGCCCTGGTGGTCCGCTATCTGGCCGGCGGTCGGTACGAGCTGACCGAGGCGGTGCCGATCGGTGCCGGCCCGATTCTCGGCGCCGGGTTGGCCACGGCGGTGGGCAGCGGCCTGGTGGCGCTGCTGGCCGGCGGGTCGGTGCTGGAGAGCGCGAAGGTCGACCAGCGGCTGCCACTGATCGGCGACACCCACCTGGTGACGTCGCTCTTCTTCGACATCGGCGTGTACCTGGTCGTGATCGGGTTGGTGCTGGACATCCTGCGCAGCCTCGGCGCCGAGGTGGACCGGCACATCGAGGCCACCGGAACGGCCGCCGGCGGTCTGGCCGTCGACAAGGGCGACCGGACATGAGCGCGCGGAGCGAGGTGGCGCCGTGAGCGCGAGGAGTGAGCCGGTGTTGCGAGCCCCGCAGTCGCGAACAGAGGCCACGCCGTGACGGAGAGCGGGGCGGGGCCGACGCTGGTGCTGGTGCTGGCCGTCGCGGTGCTGGTCGGGTGCGGGGTGATCCTGCTGTTGGAGCGCAGCCTGACCCGGGTCCTGCTGGGGATCATCATGCTCGGCAACGGGGTGAACGTGTTGATCCTGTTGGGTGGGCGCCCGGGTGGGGCGCCGATCGTCGGCAGCGGGCCGGTGGAGCGGATGAGTGACCCGTTGCCGCAGGCCATGGTGTTGACCGCCATCGTGATCACCTTCGGGTTCACCGCGTTCCTGCTCGCCGTGGCGTACCGCAGCTGGTATCTCTCCGGCGACGACGAGGTCCCCGACGACCTGGAGGACCGGCAGATCATCAGGCGGGCCGGGCGGAACGAGGCGAGCGCTGCCGACCTCGGTGGGGAGGGCCCGAACGGTGACCCGGAGCAGGTCGATCCCGAACCGGCCCGCCGACGGCTGCGACGTGGGGATGGCGGGCAGTGAGCGCGCTGCTGCCGCTGCCGGTGGTGGTGCCGCTGCTCGGTGCGGCGCTGAGCCTGCTGCTGGCCGGGAAGCCCCGACTTCAACGCACGATCAGCGTGCTGTGTCTGAGCGGCACGCTCCTGGTGGCGGTGCTGTTGCTGGTGCAGGCGTACCGGCACGGGCCGGTGGTGGTGGCGGTGGGGGCGTGGCCGCCGCCGGTCGGCATCGTCCTGGTGGCCGATCAACTCGCCGCGCTGATGCTTGTGGTGTCCTCGGCGGTGACCCTGTGCGTGTTGTTGTACTCGGTCGGCCAGGGTCGCAGCGAGACGAGCGAGAGCTCGCCGGTGTCGATCTTCCACCCGACGTACCTGGTGCTCACCGCGGGCGTCACCAACGCGTTCCTGGCCGGTGACCTGTTCAACCTCTTCGTCGGGTTCGAGATCCTGCTGGCCGCCAGCTTCGTGCTGATCACCCTGGGCGGCACCGAGGCTCGGATCCGGACCGGGTCGACGTACGTGGTGGTCAGCATCCTCTCCTCGATGATCTTCCTGACGTCGGTGGGTCTGGTGTACGCGGCCACCGGCACGCTCAACCTCGCCCAGCTCGCCGAGCGCCTGGACGACCTGCCCGGCGGTGTGCGGCTGGCCCTGGAGCTGATGCTGCTGCTGGCGTTCGCGATCAAGGCGGCGGTCTTCCCGTTGTCGGCCTGGTTGCCGGACAGTTACCCCACCGCGCCGGCCCCGGTCACGGCCGTCTTCGCCGGTCTGCTCACCAAGGTGGGCGTCTACGCGATCATCCGCACCGAGACGTTGCTGTTTCCCGGTGGACGCGCCGACAAGCTGCTCATGGTCGTCGCCGGGTTGACCATGGTGGTCGGCATCCTCGGTGCGGTGGCCCAGTCGGATCTGAAGCGACTCTTCTCGTTCACCCTGGTCAGCCACATCGGCTACATGATCTTCGGGGTGGCGTTGAGCACCGCCGCCGGGCTCTCCGGCGCGATCTTCTACGTGGTGCACCACATCACCATCCAGACCACGCTGTTCCTCGTCGCCGGGCTGGTGGAGGAGCGTGCCGGCAGCACCGACCTGCGCCGCATCGGCGGACTGGCCCGGGCGGCGCCGCTGCTCGGTGTGCTCTTCTTCGTCCCGGCCATGAACCTCGCCGGAGTGCCACCGTTCTCCGGCTTCCTCGGCAAGCTCGGCCTGCTCCAGGCCGGGGTGGCCGCCGGCGGGCCGCTGCCCGGGGTGCTGGTCGCGGCCGGCACGCTGACCAGCCTGCTCACCCTGTACGTGGCGTCCCGGGCGTGGAACATCGCCTTCTGGCGGGCGCCCCGCACGGCCACCAGTGAGCCAGTGGCCCAGCTGCCGAGGCTGATGGTGGGCGCCACAGTGGCCCTGGTCGCGCTGGGGCTGGCGTTGACCGTGCTGGCCGGTCCGCTCTTCGACGTCACCGCTGACGCCGCCGGGGACCTGCTCCTGCGTACCCCGTACGTCAGTGCCGTGTTGCCGGGCGGCGTGCCGTGACCGGCCCAACCGAGCCGGCTCCCGACGCGCCCAGGCCTCGCGTGGTGGGGCGCGGTCGGGTCGGGCGCTGGCGCGACCAGGCGGTGGCGCTCGGCTGGCTGGTGCTGGTCTGGAGCCTGCTCTGGGGCAACCTCACCTGGGCCAACCTGGTCGGTGGCCTGCTGGTGGGCGGGGCCGTGCTGGTGTTCTTCCCGCTGCCGGCGGTCAGCTTCGGTGGCCGGTTGCGACCATGGGCGCTGCTGGTGTTCGTGGCCCGGTTCGTTGTCGAACTGGTCAGCGCGAGCCTGCACATCGCCCGGATCGCGGTGCAGCCCGGCTACCGGCCACGAGGGGCGATCGTCGCGGTCCGGTTGCGGGTGCCCACCGACCTGAACCTGGCGCTCACCGCCGAGGTGGTCTCGCTGGTGCCGGGCACGCTGATCCTCGAGGTGGACCGGAATTCCGGAACGCTCTACCTGCACGTCCTGGACACCCACGGCCCGGCGGACCTGGACGTGGCCCGGGACCGCACGCTCGTCGTGGAGCGGCGAATCGTCCGCGCGGTCGGCTCCAGCGCCGAACTGCGCCACCTCGACGTCACCTCATCCGAGAAGGGAACCCACCTGTGACCACGTTCCTGGCCGCCGTCCTCACCCCACTGCTGTCGGTCACCGCGTTCCTCGCGCTGGTCCGCCTCTACCGCGGCCCGTCGCTGGTGGACCGGGTGATCGCCGCGGACATGCTGCTCGCCACGATGGTCGCCGCGGTCGGCGCCGAGGCGGCGGTGAACCGGCACGCCACCACCCTGCCCGTGCTGGTGGTGCTCTCCCTGCTCGGCTTCGTGGGATCGGTGTCGCTGGTCCGCTTCGCCGTCCGGGAGCAGCAGTGATCGCCACCGTCGCGGACTGGCTCGGCGCCGCCTGTCTGGTGGCCGGCGCGCTGCTCAGCCTGGCCGCCGGGATCGGTGTGCTGCGCTTTCCGGACGCGCTGTCCCGGATGCACGCGGCCACCAAACCACAGGTGCTCGGGGTGCTCCTGTTGCTGCTGGGCATCGCGTTGCGGCTGCGGTCCCCGGCGGACCTGGGCATGATCCTGCTGGTGGCGGTCTTCCAGTTGTCGACCGCGCCGGTCGCGGCGCAGATGATCGCGCGGGCCGCGTACCGGGCGGGGCGGCTCGACCGGGGCCTGCTCGACGCCGATGAGCTGGCCGAACGCGGAGCGGACGGTGGGTCGGCGGGGCCGGCGTGACGGCCGGCGGCGTCCGCTCAACCGGACGATCCGCTCCTTCGGCCCACCCCCAGCGGAGTCACAGCCAGCGCCGATAAAATGCAGGGATGATCGACTCTTCTGCCCAGGAGGGCAGCAGTAGCCAGCCGGGTCGTGCCCGGCATATCCCCGTACCGACGACCCCGGGAGCCCTGAGCGACCCGTGTTGATCGTCGTTGGTCTCCTACTGATCATCATTCTCACTGCCGCCACCGGCTACTTCGTGGCGCAGGAGTTCGGCTACGTCGCCGTGGACCGGGGCAAGCTGCGCCAGCTCGCCGATGACGGCGATCAGTCCGCCGCCCGGGCCCTGACCGTCACCAGCCGGCTCTCCTTCATGCTCTCCGGCGCCCAACTCGGCATCACCGTCACCGCGCTGCTGGTCGGCTACGTCGCCGAACCGTACCTGGGTGGTGGTCTCGCCGACCTGCTCGGCGTGGCGGGCGTCAGCGAGGCGGTCAGCCTGCCGCTCTCGGTGGCGTTGGCCCTGGTCATCGCCACCATCGTGCAGATGGTCCTCGGCGAGCTGGCCCCGAAGAACCTGGCCATCGCGCGGGCCGAGCAACTGGCCCGGGCGCTGAGCCGCTCCACCCTGATCTACCTGGCCGTCGCCGGGCCGCTGATCCACCTCTTCGACCGGGCATCGGTACGCCTGCTGCGCCGGATCGGCATCGAGCCGATCGAGGAGCTGCCCAGCGGCGCCACCCCGGCCGACCTGGAACAGATCATCGCCGAGTCCCGCGAGGAGGGCAGCCTCGACGCCGAGATGTCCACGCTGCTCGACCGAGGTCTGGACTTCCGCGAACTGACCGCCGGCGAGGCCATGGTGCCCCGCGTGGACGTGCACACCGTCCGGGCGCACGAACCGGTGAGCCGGGTGGTCGAGCTGCTGGACACCGGTCACTCCCGGTTCCCGGTACGCGGTGCGGAGGGCGTCGACGACCTGCTCGGCATCGTCGGCATCGCCGACGTGCTCGGCGTACCCCCGGGGGAGCGGGCCACCACCCCGGTGAGCGCGGTGGCCGGGCCGCCGCTGCTCGTACCGGAGACGTTGCCCCTGCCCACGGTGCTCGACCGCCTACGGTCCGGGCACCGGCAGATGGCCTGCGTGGTCGACGAGTACGGCGGTTTCGCCGGTGTCATCACGCTGGAGGACATCGCCGAGGAACTGGTCGGCCCGATCCGCGACGAGGACGACCCACCGGAGCGGGCACCGGCCCGCCAGGACGACGGGTCCTGGGTGGTGCCGGCCCGTTGGCGGATCGACGAGGTCGCCGACAGCACCGGCATCGCCCTGCCCGAGGCCCCGGAGTACGACACCCTGTCCGGGTTGGTGATGCGGGAGCTGGGCCGGGTGCCGGAGGTCGGTGACCGGCTGGAGATCAGCCTGCAACCCGAGGGGGCGGACGGTGAGGAGAACGAGGCGGAGCCCCGGGCACTGGTCGAGGTGCTGGCGGTGGACCGGCACGTGGCCGACTCGGTGCGGTTGCAGCTCACCAAACCCGAGGTGACCGCATGAGCGCGAGGAGTGAGCTTGCGAGCCCCGCAGTCGCGAATGAAGGACAGCGCCGATGAGCCCCGGAATCGCCCTGTTCAGCTCGGTGATCCTGCTGGCGCTGAACGGGTTCTTCGTGGCCGCCGAGTTCGCCCTGGTGGCCAGCAAGCGCTACCGCCTGGAACAGGCGGCGGCGAACGGTGGGCGGGCGGCCCGAGCCGCGCTCGACGGGGTCCGCGAGCTGTCCCTGATGCTGGCCGGGGCGCAGCTGGGCATCACCCTGTGCACCCTGGGGCTGGGCGCGCTGGCTGAGCCGGCGATCGAGCACCTGATCAGCCCGCTGCTGCACGCGGTGGGGCTGCCCGACGCGGCAAGTCACGTGGTCGCCCTGGTCTTCGCCCTCGGGTTGGTGACCTTCCTGCACCTGGTGGTGGGGGAGATGGCCCCGAAGTCGTGGGCGATCACCGACGCCGAGCGGTCGGCGACGCTGCTCGCGTTGCCGTTCCGCGCCTTCGCCCGGGTCTCCCGGCCGGTGCTCTCCGCGCTGAACGCCCTGGCCAACGCGATCCTGCGGCTGTTCGGCGTCAACCAGCAGGACCAACTCGCCCAGGTGCACGGCCCGGACGAGCTGCGGATCCTGCTGGAGCAGTCCCGTGAGCACGGGCTGCTCGGCGCCGAGCAGCACCAACTGCTGACCAGCATGCTGGAGTTGCAGGGCACCTCGGTGGCGCAGGTGATGGAACCGTTCGCCACCATGGTCACCGTCCGCCGGGACGACCCGGCCGGGCGGATCGAACAGGTCAGCCGGGACAGCGGCCGATCCCGGCTCGCGGTGCTCGACGAGGCGGGCGACGTGTGCGGCCTCGTGCACGTCCGGGAGGCGGTACGGGTGGTCACCACCGGCCGGGCCGCCACCGCCGGGGAGCTGATGACGCCGGCGTTCACCCTGCCCGCGACGTCCACGGTCACCGAGGCCGTGGCGGCGATGCGGGCCCGGCAGTCGCAGCTCGCGCTGGTGCGCAACGGCGGCGGACCGGCCCGGCCGATCGGCTTCGTCGCCCTGGAGGACCTCCTGGAGGAGGTCATCGGGGAGTTCGACGACGAGACCGACACGGTGCCGCGCGGGCGCCGGATGCGGTGAAACCGGATGGGTGGTCACGTTCCGTCGAAGTCGGGTGACCGCGTGTCGGATCCGCGAAAGTCGGGGTGACCGCGCACCGGGTCCGCGACAGTTGAGGTGACCTCGCGAGGGGCGAGGTCACCTCGGCCTGGCGTGGAGGGTGCGGTGCGCTTGACGGGAGTGTCACCGGAGTCCGGTGGGACCGGGCTCTCCGTGCAGACCACTCTCCCCAATCCGAGCACCCGGCCGGGCCTGCGCCTGCCCGGCCGGGTGACTCTCGCCGCCGGTCCGGACGACGTGCTCGTCCGCCACATCCGGCTCGGCCTGGTCACCACCGTCGAACCGGACGACCCGGCGGCGCCGCGGCGGCTCATGCAGTTCCACCAGGTGCCCATCGCCGGCCGGTTCGTCGTACCGGCCGGTCGGCGGCGGGCTGTCGACTTCGCGTTCCCGCTGCCCTGGGAGACGCCGGTGACCATCTTCGGCGGGGTGCCGCTGCTGAGCCTGCGGATGGGCCTGCGGACCGAGGTGTCGCTCGACCCCGACCGCGACCAGGGGGCCATGGTGCCGGTCTTCGTGCACCCGATCCCCACCCAGCAGCACGTGCTGGCGGCGTTGGACACGCTCGGCTTCATGATCCGCCAGGCCGGGTTGCAGCAGGGCGGGTTGCCGGGGGTGGAGCACACCCTGCCGTTGCACCAGCGCTGGGGCTACTGGGTGGGGCCGCTCTACGCCGGCCCGATCACCGAACTGGAGCTGATCTTCGTGACCAACTCTGCCGGGCTTGAGGTGATCCTCTGGATGGATCGCCGGCTGGCCCTGGCCGGAATCACCCACCAGAGCATCAGCCGGTTCCGGATCTGGCACGAGGGCGCCGACCGGCGGGACTGGGTCGCCACCGTGGACGGCTGGCTCCGCCAGGCGATCAACAGGCACGCCGCCGCTGCCGCGCACGCGGACTGGTCCGCCCAGATCGCGGGGTCAGCCCACGTCAGCCGCCATCCCGACGAGCCGGTCCGACCCGGCTACGGCCTCGGCGGCACCGCCGGCGGCGCCGGAGTGGGCGGCGGCGGCTCCGGCGGCGACGGCACCTGACCGTCAGCCCTCCCGCGATCTTGCAGTTTCTGCGGCGACAAATATCCCTGAAGCGGGCATGTCGACGACCGAAAGCGCAAGATCGCGGGCGGGAGCGTGGGAGGGCGGGTCAGCCGGCGGTGGCGGTGGCCAGCTTGAGGCTGAAGGCCAGGAAGAGAGCGGCCACGGCGGTGGTGCCGCCGGCCGCCAGGCGGCGACGTTGGCGGAACTGGGCGGCCAGGAAGGTGCCCGCGAAGATCAACGCGGTCAGGTAGAGCG
>NZ_JAGPXZ010001468.1:0-504 GCF_018070305.1 Micromonospora sp. M51
TGCTTGGCGACGAACGCGAGCGTGGCCGCTCGGTGGTCGGCCGTGGCACCGCAGATCGACTGGGCCTGCGCCTCGGCGGCGAGGGCGTCGGCGAGAGTGCCGGCATCGGCGATGGAGAGTTGCCGCTTGATCGCCCCGTACGCGACGGTCGGGCCGGCGGCGAGGCGGGCGGCCAGTTCCTGGGCGACGGGCAGCACCTGCTCGTCGTCGTCGGTCAACCGGTTGAGCAGACCCAACCGGCAGGCCTCCTCGGCGCGGACCGGTTCGGCCAGCATCAGCAGCTCCACCGCCTTGGCGTGCCCGACCAGCCGGGGCAACGTCCAGGACGCGCCGGTGTCGGCGGCCAGACCGACCTTGGCGAAGGCCATCAGGAAACTGGTGGTCGGACCACCGATGCGGATGTCGGCCAGGAACGCCAGCGACGCGCCCGCTCCGGCGGCCATCCCACGGACCGCGGCGATCACCGGCTTGGGCAGGTTGGCGAGCCGGGCGGCGATCGGCTGG
>NZ_JAGPXZ010001469.1:0-504 GCF_018070305.1 Micromonospora sp. M51
GCTGTGCACGGGTCGAGGCCGGCCATGTCGCGCAGGAGCCGACCCGCGAAGTCCTCGATCATGGGGCCGATGCTAGGGCCTTGCCTCAGCTGCCGTGGTGCGAGCAGCATCGATCGCGGCAAACGGACCAGCACATCTGACCGCGGCATGATCATGACTCAGCCGCCGTTCGGACGACCTCACATGCAGGTCAGGGCACTTGCACCGTTACTTGGCGTTGAAGTAGTTGGCCTCCGGGTGGTGGACGACGATCGCGTCGGTGGCCTGCTCCGGCATCAGCTGGAACTCCTCGGACAGCTCGACCCCGATCCGGTCCGCCCCGAGCAGGTCCATGATCTTCGCCCGGTCCTCCAGGTCCGGGCAGGCCGGGTAGCCGAACGCGTACCGGCAACCCCGGTAGTCGTTGTGCAGGATGCCGGCCAGGTCCGCCGGGTCGTCGTGCCCCAGCGGGCGGCCGTCGGGCAGGGTCATCTCGGCGCGGATGCGCTGGTGCCAGTATTCGGC
>NZ_JAGPXZ010001470.1:0-504 GCF_018070305.1 Micromonospora sp. M51
GGGCCGCCGCGTTCGGCCGGGCGCGGCGGCCCGGCGTCCCGGCCCAGCCGGAGCACGGGTTCGTCGCCGTCGGGCAGCCGGTGGCCGGCGGCGGCGGCCAGGGAGAGGGCGCGTTCGGGTTCGGGGACGCCGACCGGCACCCGGTGCCGGACATCCAGCAGCGAGCCCGGGTAGTCGTCGCTGATCGCCGCGATCCGGTCGATCCCCGCCATCCGCAGCAGCAGCGCCAACGGCAGGGCGGACTGGTGGAACGAGGTGAACACCACCGCCTGGTCCGCGCCGATCGCGCCCAGCCGCGCGGTCAGGTCCCGGATGGCCTGCGGATCGACCGGCCCCGGCGTGGGGTCGATCCACGGCAGCGGGTGCTCGATGATCTCGTCGACGCCGGGCAGCAGGTTGGCGGCGGCGCGACCGCGCGGCCCGCACAACAGCACCACCCGCTGCGCTCCGGCCGCCACGGCGCGGATCGCCGGGCCGGTGACCAGCACGTCACCCGCCGAGTCC
>NZ_JAGPXZ010001471.1:0-501 GCF_018070305.1 Micromonospora sp. M51
CTCCCTCACCATGATCACCGCCGTCCTGGACGGGCGCGGCGACCGGTACGTGCTGGACGAGGGCGGGACGGTGGTCGGCCACTGGGACGGTGCGGTGATCCAGTTCCGGCGGGCCGGTGAGCGCGGTGAGGTGCTGCACGCCCGGGCCATGGCCAACCGTCGGCTACCGGCGGCCCGCCGCGCCGAGGCGTACGCCTTCTGCAACGCGTGGAACCACGACCGGCTGCTGCCCAAGGCGTACGCGCACGACCTCGGCGACGAGTTGGTGCTTGCCGGCGACGTGGCCACCGACCTGGCGCACGGGGTCGCCCCGGCGCAGCTGCGGGTCCTCATGGACGCCGCCATCGCCACCGGCGTCGCGTACGCCGAGGCGGTCGCCGCGCTGCCCTGACCGCCCCGAACACGGCGAACGCCGGCCCACCCCGTTCGGGTGGACCGGCGTCAGCGGACGTCGCTCAGACCTCGACGACGGTGGGCACGATCATCGGCCGACGACGGTAC
>NZ_JAGPXZ010001472.1:0-497 GCF_018070305.1 Micromonospora sp. M51
GGAGCAGCTGCCGCTGGTCGCCGACCGGCTGGGCGATTTGGCCCCGGTGGCGGCGATCCTCGGGGGCGCGCTGCTGCTGGTGGCGCTGGTGCCCCGGACCTTCATCACGCTCGCCGCGGGCGCGATCTTCGGCCCCCTGGAGGGCGCCGGGTACGCACTGGGCGCCGCGCTGCTGGCCGCGGCGATCGGGTTCACCGTCGGCCGGTTGCTCGGTCGGGAGTTCGTCGCCGAACGGGTCCGCGGTCGACTGGCCCGCCTCGACCGCTGGTTCGCCCGGCAGAGCGTGCTCGGGGTGGTCACCGTCCGGCTGCTGCCGATCGCCGGCTTCGGGCTGGTCAGCTACGGCTACGGCACGACCGGCGCCCGGGTGCTGCCGTTCCTGGCCGGCAGCGTGATCGCGTCCGCGCCGACAGCCTTCGGCTACGCGGCGATCGGTGCGGCGGTCAGCTCCCCGGGCGAGGTCAACTGGTACGCCGCCGCCCCGGCCAGCCTGGGGC
>NZ_JAGPXZ010001473.1:0-496 GCF_018070305.1 Micromonospora sp. M51
GTCCTGGTCGGACTGGTGGGAGCGGGCCGGCGCCGATCCGGCGCTCGCCCCGCTGGTCGCCCGGCGTCACGCGATCTACCCGACCGGGCACAGCCCCGAGTGGAACCCACCGGTCTCCTGGCACCTCGCCGCGCTCACCGCCGCCGGTTTCCGCGAGGTCGGCACGCTCTGGCGCGGCGGCCCGGACGCCGCGGTGGCGGCAGTGCGCTGACACCACCCTCCGCCGGCAGCGCGGCAAGCCGACGGCAGTGCTGACGCCGCTGACGCCGGCACTACGCTGAGGAGCCGTGCCAGAGCCGTTCGAGCCGCGTACCGACCCCGACGTCGATCTGCGCGTCCCCGCCGACCGCCGCGAGCTGACCGCGCGCCCCGCGACGATTCTCGCGGTGATCGCGGCCGGCGGCGTGCTCGGCGCGCTGGCCCGGGCCGGTCTGCAACACGCCGTTCCGCACCCGCCGACCGGCTTCCCGTGGGCCACGTTCACCATCAACACGTC
>NZ_JAGPXZ010000156.1:0-9937 GCF_018070305.1 Micromonospora sp. M51
CGGCGGGCTCGGCGGGCTGGCCGGCCCGGGGGTGGGTCACTGCGGGATCCTCCTCGGGAAGAGCGGGACGCTCACGGCACGACCGTCTGGCCCTAGCCGATCACCACGATGCCGTTGTCGGAGACGGTGTAGCGCTGCCGGTCCTTCTCCAGGTCGACGCCGATCTCGACGCCCTCCGGGACGAACACGTTCTTGTCCAGGATGGCCCGTCGGATCACCGCGTGCCGGCCGATCTCCACACCCTCCATCAGCACCGAGCCCTCGACGTGCGCCCAGGAGTGCACCCGCACCTTCGGCGAGACGATCGAGTTCTCCACCAGCGAGCCGGAGATCACCACACCCGGGGAGACCATCGAGCCGACCGCCCGGCCGACCCGTTCACCCCACTGGTGGACGAACTTCGCCGGCGGCCACGGCGGCTGCTCGGTGTAGATCGGCCAGTCGAAGTTGTACATGTTGAAGACGGGGTGCACGTTGATCAGATCCATGTGCGCGTCGTAGAACGAGTCGAGCGTTCCCACGTCCCGCCAGTAGCCGCGGTCGCGGTCGGTGCTGCCCGGCACCTCGTTGTCGCGGAAGTCGTAGACGTTGGCCTCGCCGCGCTCGACGAGCATCGGGATGATGCTGCCGCCCATGTCGTGCTTGCTGGTCTTGTCTTCGGCGTCGCGCTCGACCGCCTCGCAGAGGGCCCGGGTGGTGAAGACGTAGTTGCCCATCGAGGCGTAGATCTCGTCCGGCGCGTCGGGCAGGCCGACCGCGTCGGTGGGCTTCTCGCGGAACGCGCGGATCCGCTTGCCGTCCTCGCCGACCTCGATGACGCCGAACTGGTCGGCCATCGACAGCGGCTGGCGGATGCCGGCGACGGTCACCGCCGCGCCGGAGGCGATGTGGTCCTCCACCATCTGCCGCGGGTCCATCCGGTAGATGTGGTCGGCGCCGAAGACGATCACGTAGTCGGGCTGCTCGTCGTTGATGAGGTTGAAGCTCTGGTAGATGGCGTCGGCCGAGCCGGCGAACCACCACGGGCCGCGACGTTGCTGCGCGGGCACCGGGGTGACGTAGTTGCCGAGCAGCGTGGACATCCGCCAGGTCTTGGTGATGTGCCGGTCGAGGGAGTGGGACTTGTACTGGGTCAGCACGACGATCTTGAGATAGCCGGCGTTGGCCAGGTTGGAGAGGACGAAGTCGACCATGCGGTACATCCCGCCGAACGGGACGGCCGGCTTGGCCCGGTCCGTGGTGAGTGGCATCAGGCGCTTGCCCTCCCCACCCGCCAGGACGATCGCGAGCACCTTGGCAGCCATGCCCCGACGCTATCCACCCTCGCCCCACTTCACCACTCGTACGGGGAGTCTTCTGCACTAGGGTGCGGGGTCATGACGGAACCCACCCCGCCGCGCGTCGATCTGCTCACCCGCGAGTACCCACCGGAGGTCTACGGCGGCGCGGGCGTGCACGTCGAGTACCTGGCCCGGGAGTTGCGCCGCCGCACCGACGTGCGGGTGCACTGCTTCGGCCTGCCGCGCACCGAGCCGGGCGTCACCGCGTACCCCGAACCGCCCGGCCTGACCGGCGCGAACGCCGCGCTGCGCACCATGGGCGTGGACCTGGAGATGGCCGCCGGCACGGCCGGCACCGACGTGGTGCACAGCCACACCTGGTACGCGAACCTGGCCGGTCACACCGCGAAGCTGCTGCACGGGGTGCCGCACGTGGTGACCGCGCACAGCCTGGAGCCGCTGCGGCCGTGGAAGGCCGAGCAACTCGGCGGCGGTTACGCGCTCTCCTCGTGGATCGAGCGCACGGCGTACGAGTCGGCCGACGCGATCATCGCGGTCAGCGGCGGGATGCGCTCCGACGTGCTCACCGCGTACCCGCAGATCGACCCCGACCGGGTCCGGGTGGTCTACAACGGCATCGACACCATCCAGTACGCCCCGGACGCCGGCACCGACGTGCTCGACCGGCTCGGCATCGACCCGTCCCGGCCGAGCGTGGTCTACGTGGGAAGGATCACTCGGCAGAAAGGGCTGCCGTACCTGCTGCGCGCCGCCCGGGAGTTGCCGGCGGACACCCAACTGGTGCTGCTGGCCGGCGCGCCGGACACCGCCGAGATCGCCGCCGAGGTCGAGGAGTTGGTGGCCGAGCTGCGGGCCAACCGTTCCGGGGTGGTCTGGGTGGCCGAGATGCTGCCCAAGCCCGAGGTGATCCAGGTGCTCACCCACGCCACCGTCTTCGCCTGCCCGTCGGTGTACGAGCCGATGGGCATCGTCAACCTGGAGGCGATGGCCTGCGAGACGGCGGTGGTGGCGACCGCCACCGGCGGTATCCCCGAGGTCGTGGCCGACGGTGAGACCGGGCTGCTGGTGCCGATCGAGCAGGCCACCGACGGCTCCGGCACGCCCCTGGCCCCGGACCGTTTCGTGGCCGACCTGGCGGCGGCGATCAACACTCTGCTGGCGGACCCGGCGCGCACCGAACGGTTCGGCCTGGCCGGCCGGAGACGCGCGGTGGAGCACTTCTCCTGGGACGCCATCGCCGGGCAGACCCTGGAGGTCTACCGCTCCGTGCTGGCCCGCTAGATCAGGCTGCCGAGCCACAGGCCGAGTGCAGCCAGCACGAGGCTCGCGCAGAGGCTGCCGAGCACGTTGAAGGCCTCGACGGCGGCGTTCTTGCGCAGCAGTCCCAGGGTGTGCCACTCCTCGGTGGAGAAGGTGGTGTACGCGCCGAGGAAGCCGACGCCGACGATCGCGTTGAAGTCCTGCGCGCCTCCGGCGGTGTGTTTCACCGCGTAGCCGGTGACGATGCCGAGCACGAACGCGCCCGACACGTTGATCAGGAAGGTGCTCGCCGGGAACGCCTTGCTGGACCCGGTGGCCCGCCTGCTCCACCACGGCTTCACCAACGCGTCGACGCCGGCGCGGCTCAGCGCTCCGAGCCCGCCGGCCAGGAACACCCCGATGCCCACCCACATCAGGCGCTCCTTCCGGCCGGACGCCCGGTGCGCAGTTCCACCAGGCGGGCGCCGAGCGCCGCCGCGAGCACTCCGAGGACGATGGACACGACCAGGTAGACGATGCCGATTCCGCTGCGCCGCGCCCCGATCAGCTGGTCGCTCTCGACGATGAAGTGCGACCAGGTGGTGAACCCGCCGATGAGCCCGGTCGACAGGAACGGCTTGCCCCACGGGCCCGGCAGCCGGTGTGCCGCGAGCAGCGTCATCACGGCGCCGAGCGCGAACGCGCCCACCATGTTGATCACGAAGGTGACCCAGGGGAAGTCAGGTGGCGTGGACGGCGCGAAGCCGAGCCCCAGCAGGTACCGCAGGGTGGCGCCGATACCACCGCCGACGACGATCGCGAGGATTGTCATTGGCCCATTGACTCACCGTCGTACGCCACTGACGCCCGGGCTGGGCGGACCTCACCCGTACGGTCGACGTCCGCCCGGTCAGATCGGCGTTCCGGGTGGGGACTTGAACAACGACGTCGCCTGCTCAGGGTGACCGCCGTGCCCGTTGCGGAGCGCGACGGCCGCGATGCGGATCAGGTCGATGTTGACCCCGGCCGCGCCACTCGGGTCGTCAACCTTCAGTTTCACGTCGAGGCTCAGCGTCGTCTCACCCCAGCCCTGCGCCTCGATGTTGAGGTGCGCCACCTTCTGTGATCGCAGGTGCGGCAGGTAGCCGAGCGGAGCCACCTCGACCTTGTCGGCGTCCGGCAGGGCGTTGAGCTTGGACTGTTTCTTGGTGTTGGGGTTCTCGACCAGGTTGCGGAAGTCCTCGGTACCGCCCAGATTGACCTGATAGGAACTGACCAGCGTCAGGCCCCGTTCGCGCAGCAGCCGCAACAGCGCGTTGTGCACCACCGAGGTGCCGAACTGGCTGGCCAGGTCGTCTCCGAGCAGCGGCAGACCGGCCGCCTCGAACCGGCTCATCACCTGCGGATCGCGGGAGATCGGGTCGGCGGTGGTGTTGATGAAGGCGACGCCCGCGATGCGCGCCGCCTCGGCGTACGCCCGGGCGGTCTCCGGTCGGCCGCTCGGCGCCGAGTAGAGCAGCACCTCCGCCCCGGCCAGTGCCGCCGCCACCCGGTCCACCCCGGTCGCGTCGACGAGGCCCTTCGTGACCGGCACACCCGAGCTGGGCAGGTCGCAGTTCAGCCGAGGGAAGTTGTTGGGCGGCAGGAAGATCGCCTCGGTCAGATCCTTGCCGATCTTCTCCTTGGAGGTGGCGAAGGCCGCGACGAACTCGATGTCGCCCACCGCGATCCCGTCGACGACCGGCCGGCGGACACCCACCAGGCTGCCGTTGTGGCGGTGCAGCGCGATCCCCTGCACCAGCGCTGACGTGTTGTTGCCGACACCGACGACCGCGACCTTCACCCGTTTGATCATGGCCGGAGGCTACGGCACCTCCGGCTCGGTGATCCCGTTCCGCCGCCGTCAAGATCACGCTGGAACCACGATCTGGTGGCATCGCCGAGGCTCCGACACCACTAGAACCAGGATTTTGCGCGATCTTGCGTCCTTCGGATCGTCGCGACACCTTCCGTGCACCGGGTGTGGGACAGAGCGGCACGCTTGGCCGCGCGCGAACGGATCTCGCGCAGTAGGTTGGCGGGGTGACTGGACGGTTCCCGATCGAAGACGTCTCCCCCGTCGTCTCCTGCGGGCGGTACCCGGCAAAGGCGGTGGTCGACGAACCGGTCCCGGTGTCGGCGCGCGCCTACCGGGAGGGGCACGACGCGCTGGGCTGCAACGTGGTGTGGGCCGGCCCCGACGGCGAGCCGCGGCCGTTCACCCGGATGCGCCCCGGCGAGCCGGGTCAGGACCGTTGGCACGCCACCATCTGCCCCGACGCCGTCGGCTCGTGGACCTTCTCCGTCGAGGCGTTCCAGGACCCGTACCTGACCTGGCAGAACGCGGTGACCAAGAAGGTCGCCGCCGGGCAGGGGCCGGAGGACCTGGCCAACGACCTGGCCGAAGGCGCTCGGGTACTCGCCGCCGCCCGCAGCCTCGTCCCGGCCGCCGACCGGCCCCGGGTCGCCGACGCGCTCACGGCGCTGGTCGACACCGACCTGCCGTTGGCGCAGCGGGTCGGGCCGGCTCTGGCCCTGGCCGACCTGCTCTGGGAGCACCCGGTGCGAGAGCTGGTCACCGCCGGTGACGCATACTCGATCTGGGTTGACCGCAAGCGGGCGCTCTACTCGGCCTGGTACGAGTTCTTCCCCCGCTCCGAAGGGGCGGTGGGCGGCCGGTCCGGCACCTTCGCGACCGCCACCGAACGGCTGCCGGGTGTCGCCGCGATGGGCTTCGACGTGCTCTACCTGCCGCCGATCCACCCGATCGGCCGCATCAACCGCAAGGGCCGCAACAACGCGCTCACCGCCGGCCCGACCGACGTGGGCTCGCCGTGGGCGATCGGCGCCGCCGAGGGCGGCCACGACACGATCCACCCCGACCTGGGTACGCCGGCGGACTTCCGAGCCTTCATCCAGGCGGCTGCCGCACAGGGCCTGGAGGTCGCGATGGACCTGGCGTTGCAGTGCGCGCCCGACCACCCGTGGGTCACCGAGCACCCGGAGTGGTTCACCACCCGGGCCGACGGCAGCATCGCGTACGCGGAGAACCCGCCGAAGAAGTACCAGGACATCTACCCGGTCAACTTCGACAACGACCCCGAGGGCATCCGGGCAGAGGTGCTGCGGGTGGTGCTGCACTGGGTCGGTGAGGGCATCCGGATCTTCCGGGTGGACAACCCGCACACCAAGCCGTTCGACTTCTGGCACTGGCTGATCGCCGAGGTGAAGACTGTCGATGAGGACGTGCTGTTCCTGGCCGAGGCGTTCACCCGGCCGGCGATCATGCACGGCCTCGGCAAGATCGGCTTCACCCAGTCGTACACCTATTTCACCTGGCGCACGACGGCCGCGCAGATGCGGGAGTACTGCGAGGAGCTGATCGAGGCGGCCGACTACATGCGGCCGAACTTCTGGCCGAACACCCCGGACATCCTGCACGAGTCGTTGCAGCACGGCGGCCCGCCGATGTTCAAGATCCGGGCGGTGCTGGCCGCGCTGCTCTCCCCCTCCTGGGGCCTCTACGCCGGTTACGAGCTGTTCGAGCACGTGGCCCGGCCGGGCGCCGAGGAGTACCTGGACAACGAGAAGTACGAGCTGCGCCCCCGCGACTGGGCCGCCGCCGAGGCGCAGGGCCGCTCGCTGGCGCCGTTCCTGACCACCCTCAACCGGGTACGCCGGGACAACCCGGCCCTGCACCAGCTGCGCAACCTGCGGTTCCACGAGATCGACAACCCGGCGCTGCTGTGCTGGTCGAAGCACGACCCGGAGACCGGCAACACGGTCATCGTGATCTGCTCGTTCGACCCGCGCGAGGTGCAGTGGGGCAACACCACCCTCGACATGCCGGCGCTCGGCTTCGACTGGCACGAGCGCTTCACGGTGTACGACGAGCTGACCGGCACCAGCTACGACTGGGGTCAACGCAACGCGGTACGCCTCGACCCGTACCTGCAACCCGCGCACGTGTTGACGGTGCGTCGCCCGACCCCGCCGGTCGCGCCGCCGCTGGCGGGCGCCGAACCGGCGGACCTCACCGTCGCCGACGTGCCGGACGACCTGTCCGGCGGCACCGCCCCGGTGGCCCCGGCCACCGAACCGTCGCCCCCCGCCACCGCGCCATCGGCCCCAACCGCCGCTCCGGGGCCCCCGGCCAGCGTGGCGGCGACGCCGGCCACCCTGGCGTCCCGGGCGGCGGCCCGTGCGGCCGCCACCCGCCCGTCCCGTTCCGCGCCGACCGCTCCCGCCCCGAAGGACGACCGATGGACCAGCTGATCTCCGGCGCGACGCACGACCCGCACGCGTTGCTCGGCGCGCACCCCGCCGACTCGTCGACGACGATCCGCACCATGCGCCGGGGCGCCGGGGACGTGATGCTGCTCGTCGGCGACGAGCGGCACCCGATGAAGCGGGTCCACGACGTGGGCGTCTTCGAGGCGCAGGTCGACGGCGTCGTGCTCGACTACCGGGTGGAGGTCGACGGCACCGCGCACGACGACCCGTACCGCTACCCGCCGACCCTCGGCGACCTGGACCTGCACCTGATCCGCGAGGGCCGGCACGAGCGGCTGTGGGAGGCGCTCGGCGCCCGGGTCTTCGATGAGGGCGTGGCGTTCAGCGTCTGGGCGCCCAACGCTCGCGGCGTGCGGGTGGTCGGCGACTTCACCGGCTGGGGCCCGGACGACGGCTGGCCGATGCGGTCGCTCGGCTCCACCGGGGTGTGGGAGCTGTTCGTGCCCAACGCCCGCGTCGGCGCCCGCTACAAGTACCGGGTGCTCGGCGCCGACGGGCAGTGGCGGGACAAGGCCGACCCCCTCGCCGCGTACGCCGAGGTGCCACCGGCCACCGCCTCGGTGGTGCACCACTCGACGTACCGGTGGAACGACGCGGACTGGTTGGCCCGGCGGGCCGAACGGCAGCCGCACCAGGAGCCGATGAGCGTCTACGAGGTGCACCTCGGCTCGTGGCGGCCCGGCCTGGGCTACCGCGAGCTGGCCGAGCAGCTCACCGCGTACGTCACCGAGCTGGGCTTCACCCACGTGGAGTTCCTGCCGGTGATGGAGCACCCGTTCGGCGGTTCCTGGGGTTACCAGGTGACCGGCTACTACGCGCCGACCTCCCGGTTCGGCGACCCGGACGACTTCCGGTACCTGGTGGACCAACTGCACGCCGCCGGCATCGGCGTCCTGCTGGACTGGGTGCCCGCGCACTTCCCCAAGGACGAGTGGGCCCTCGCCCGGTTCGACGGCACCCCGCTCTACGAGCACCCCGACCCGCGGCGCGGCGAGCACCCCGACTGGGGCACGTACGTCTTCGACTTCGGCCGCAACGAGGTCCGCAACTTCCTGGTCGCCAACGCGCTCTACTGGTGCGACCAGTTCCACGTCGACGGGCTGCGGGTCGACGCGGTCGCCTCGATGCTCTACCTGGACTACTCCCGCAACCACGGCGAGTGGGCCCCCAACCAGTACGGCGGCCGGGAGAACCTGGAGGCCATCGCCTTCCTTCAGGAGGTCAACGCCACCGTCTACAAGCACCACGCCGGCGTCGTCATGATCGCCGAGGAGTCCACCGCCTGGCCGGGGGTCACCCGACCCACCGCCGAGGGCGGGCTCGGCTTCGGGTTCAAGTGGAACATGGGCTGGATGCACGACACCCTGCTCTACACCTCGAAGGACCCGATCTACCGCCAGCACCACCACCACCAGCTCACCTTCTCCCTGGCGTACGCCTGGAGCGAGAACTACGTGCTGCCGATCAGCCACGACGAGGTGGTGCACGGCAAGGGCTCACTGGCCGGCAAGATGCCCGGCGACACCTGGCAGCGGCTGGCGAACGTGCGGGCGCTGCTGGCGTACATGTGGGCGCACCCCGGCAAGCAACTGCTCTTCATGGGCTCCGAGCTGGCAGACGACCGGGAGTGGAGCGAGGAACGCGGCCTCGACTGGTACCTGCTGCACGACCCGGCCCGCGCCGGCGTGCAACGCCTCGTCGGCGACCTCAACCGGATCTACCGGGACACCCCGGCGCTCTGGGCACAGGACACCGAACCGGCCGGCTTCCGCTGGATCGCCGGTGACGACGTCGCCAACAACACCGTGTCGTTCATCCGGATCGCCCCGGACGGCTCGACGCTGGTCTGCGTGGCGAACTTTTCCGCCCAGCCGCTGCACGACTACCGGATCGGCCTGCCGGCCGGTGGCACCTGGACCGAGGTGCTCAACACCGACGCTCACCACTACGGCGGGTCCGGGGTGGGCAACCTGGGTGAGGTGCGGGCCGAGGACGTGCCGTGGCACGGGATGGTCGCGTCAGCGGCCCTCCAGGTGCCGCCGTTGGGTGCGATCTGGCTCCGCCAGAGCTGATGCGACCCGCCGGTCAGACCAGGCCGGCGTCGCGCAGCAGCTGCCACAGGCCGGCGCCGTCCGGGGCGGAGAGCCACTTCTGCCCCACCGGCCCCGACGAGGGGCGGCCGGCCGGGGCGGGCAGGCTACCGGCCAGCACCGACTGGGTCGGGGAGAGCCGGCGGATCGCCACCCCGGCGACGTTCTCCGGGTGGGCGGCGGCGAACTCGCGGTAGATCTCCTGATCGTGCTGGCCGTCGTCGCCGACGAGCAGCCAGCGCACGTCGGGGAACTCCTTGGCCAGCCGGGCCAGGGTGCTGCGCTTGTGTTCCATGCCGCTGCGGAACCAGCGGTCGGCGGTCGGCCCCCAGTCGGTGAGCAGCAGCGGCCCGGCCGGGTAGAGGTGTCGGGACAGGAAGCGGGTCAACGTGGGCGCCACGTTCCACGCGCCGGTGGAGAGGTAGAAGACCGGGGCGCCGGGATGCGCGGTGACCAGCCGTTCGTAGAGCACCGCCATGCCGGGCACGGCGTTGCGCGCGTGCTCGTCGAGCACGAACGTGTTCCAGGCGGCGAGCAGCGGTCGGGGCAGCGCGGTCACCATCACCGTGTCGTCGATGTCGGAGAGGATGCCGAACTTGACGTCCGGGTCGAGGATGCGCACCGGCGCGTCGACCGGTTCGGCGTCCGGGACGCTGAGCCGGACCGTGCCCCAACCGGGCGGCAGGTCGGCCTCGACAAGCGTGTCGACGAAGCCGCTGCGGTCGGCCCGCGTCTCGTGGCACACCCCGCCGGCCTCGATGGTCACCGTGACGTGCTTGGCGGGCAGTGTGGTGAAGCTGCGCCAGCCGCGAACCTTGTCCAGCCGACCCCGCTGGCGGGTGTCCGGACGGCCCAGCAGGACCCGACACATCACCCGCACCCACCCCGGCGCGCCGTAACCGGTGTACGCGACGATGTTGATCCGCCAGCCGGTGCGCCGCAGCCGACGCTCGACGAGCTGGTGCACGGCGTCCT